>NZ_KV823588.1:0-1480 GCF_001815995.1 Dietzia sp. HMSC21D01
CCGGCGGGCCGCCGCGGCGACGGTCTCCGCGCCGGCGATGGCGAAACGCGCCGACACGCCCGAGGCCTGGTTGATCGAGTCGGAGGTGCGCAATTCGCGGGTGAAGCGGGCGAGCAGCTCCATGAGAGCGTCGGGCACCTCGGCGGTGAGTTCGGCCTCCTGCCGCACGACCTCGATCTCGTCGGCCAGATCGAGCGGGTAGTGGGTGCGGATCTCCGCGCCGAACCGGTCCTTGAGGGGGGGGATGATCCGCCCGCGGTTGGTGTAGTCCTCCGGGTTCGCCGACGCCACGACCAGCACGTCCAGCGGCAGGCGCAGCACATAACCGCGGATCTGGACGTCCCGCTCCTCCATGACGTTGAGCAGCGCCACCTGGATCCGCTCGGCCAGGTCGGGCAGCTCGTTGAGCGCCACGATCCCGCGGTTGGCGCGAGGTACGAGTCCGTAGTGGATGGTCTCCGGGTCGCCCAGGCGGCGGCCCTCCGCCACGCGCATGGGGTCGACGTCGCCGATCATATCGGCCACGGACGTGTCCGGGGTGGAGAGCTTCTCCACGTACCGCTCGGTGCGGTGGCGCCACTCGACGGGCAGCGCGTCGCCCTCGCGGGCGATCCGCTCGCGGGTCGGGTCGGTGATGGGGGCGAGCGGGTCCTCCCCCAGTTCGGAGCCGGCCACCACGGGAGACCACTCGTCGAGCAGCCCGACGAGGGTGCGCAGGAGTCGGGTCTTTCCCTGCCCTCGCTCACCGAGCAGCACGATGTCGTGCCCGGCGATGAGGGCGCGTTCGACCTGCGGGATCACGGTGGTGTCGAACCCGTGCATCCCGGGCCACGGGTCGCGCCCGGCGGCCAGGGCCGCGAGCAGGTTCTCGCGCAGCTCCTCGCGGAGGGTGCGGCTGGTGTAACCGGCGGCGCGCAGCTCGCCGAGGGTCCTGACGTCCGGCTTGTCGCTCACATCGCCCACCGTAACCCTGTGACGCGACTTCCGCTTCCGACCTACAGTGGCCGGTATGCGTTCCGTGCTGACCGTGATCCTCAACATCATCTGGCTGGCGACCGCGGGCGTGTGGTTGTTCCTGGGTTATGTGCTCGCCGGGATCCTGGCGTGCCTCCTCGTCATCACGATCCCGTTCGGGGTCGCGAGCTTCCGGATCGCCGCCTATGTCCTGTGGCCGTTCGGCCGCGAGGTCGTCGACCGGGGCCGGCCCGGTGGGGCGAGCACGGTCGGCAACGTCATCTGGTTCCTGGTGGCCGGACTGTGGCTGGCGATCGGCCACGTCGCCACGGCGCTCGCCCAGGCGGTGACGATCATCGGGCTGCCGCTGGCGTGGGCGAACCTCAAGCTCATCCCGGTGACGTGTTTCCCGTTCGGCAAGGAGATCGTGCGCTCCGACCGGGCGGCGATGGTGCCGGTCGCCTCTCGCTGACCACCCGCCCGGGCCTGCGGCGCCGTCCCCGGGCGGCGGCGGTCGCCGCGCCCG
>NZ_KV823589.1:0-4658 GCF_001815995.1 Dietzia sp. HMSC21D01
GCCGATCACGGCGAGTTTGACCGGGTCGGGCACCCGCACCCGGCCCGCGCTCACCCCGGCCGCACCGGCCGCGCGGAGGCGGGCGTTGAGCTCGGCGAAAAGGTCGTGCGCTGCCGCCACCGCCAGGCGGTCACGGCCCGGGATGCGGTCGATCGCCGCCCGCGCGACGCGCAGGTCCGCGTCCACGTGGTCGGCCAGCTCGCGGACGTCCCCCTCCGTCAGCGCCCGCGGGTCCCGACCCGGCAGGTAGTTGCGACCGAGTTCCAGCGAGTCCTCCCGGACGTCCCGGAGGAAGTTCACCTTCTGGAACGCCGCACCGAGTGCGCGCGCTCCCGCCGCCATCTCGTCGTCGTCACCCAGTCCCCCTCCGGCGAACGTACGCAGGCACATCTCCCCGATCACCTCCGCCGACCCGTGGATGTACCGGCGCAGGGACTCCTCGGTGTGCTCGGTGACCTCCAGGTCGGCCTCCATCGAGTCGTAGAACGGGTCCACCAGGCGCGCGTCGATCCCGAACCGACGCGCGGTGTCGGCGAACGCGTGCGTCACCGGATCCGGGTCCAGGCCCCGGTCGATCGCGCGGTGCGTGCGGCGCCGCGCCTCCGCGATGAGCTCCCGCGCGGCGACCGGGTCGTCCATCGCGCCGTCGACCACCTCGTCACCCACGCGCGCCCACGCGTAGATCGCCGCGACGTGCGGGCGGGTCGCGGGCGCGAGCAGGCGGCACGCCAGCGCGAACGACGTCGAATACCGGCGCAGGATCACCTCGCTGCAGCGGCGTGCCGCCGCGGTGAACTCCGCGTGCGGGCTCTGCTGGGTCATCGGTTCCTCTCCAGGGCGGTGGCCAGGTGCGATTCGAGCGCCTCGCGGACGACCGGCGGTACGGCCGGCGAGTCCAGGGCGGCGCGGGCCGCGGTGACGAGGTCCTCCGCGATCCCCAGGGCGTACTCCCGCGCGCCGCATTCGCGCAGCAGCTCGCGCGCTGTGTCGGGGTCGGGGTCGGACCGGTTCAGCGCGGCGTCGATCTGCGGCCACGCCCCGGTCGCGCGGGCGTGGGCGAGCAGCACGGTGGGCGCGCGGCGGACGAGGTCGCCGGAGTTCGACTTGCCCGTCACGGCCGGGTCGCCGAACACACCCAGCACGTCGTCCACCACCTGATACGCGGTGCCGAGGTGGCGGCCGGTCTCCCGCAGCGGGTCGACGATCTCCTCGGGCGCTCCGGCCAGGACCGCGCCCAGTACGAGAGGCAGGCACACCGAGTAGGCGGAGGTCTTGGCCGCGCCGATCGCCAGCGCCCGCTCGCAACCGGCGGGAACGTCCTCCGAGGCGCCGTGGACGTCCGCGAACTCGCCGGCCACCGACGCGACGACCGCCCGGTGCACCTCGTCCACCACACGGTGCAGCGTCGCCGCGGGCACGGGCAGGCGCGCGAACTCGGCCATCGCCGCCACGAGCAACAGGTCCCCGCCCAGCAGCCCGCCGATCATCCCCACGTGTCCTGCACACTCGGCGGGCAGTCCGCGATCGGCGGCCCGCGTGGCGGTGCGCCCCTGCAGGTTGGGGTGGCCGCGACGGTGGTCGTCCCCGTCGGCGAGGTCGTCGTGGACGAGGAACGCCTCGTGCAGCAGCTCGAGGGCCTGGCCCGCGGCGGCGCGCACGGTCTCGTCCCGCCCACCGGCGGTCGTGTAGACGGCGTCGAACAGCGCGGACCGCATGCCCTTCCCGGAACGGGTGGTCCGGCCCAGGTCACCCAGCCAGTCGTCCACCCCCCGCCCCAGTCCGGGCGGCAGCGCGCGGGCGGTGATCCGATGGGCGGCGGTCATCGAAACGGGTGTCATATCGGGTTGTTCGGAGCCGGGGCCGTCGTGGATATGTCTCACCTCGATTCTGGTCGACGAGATGCGGCGTGACAGGTCGTGCGGGACGTGACACCGGAGCCGCCCATGCCCACACTTTCACGAATGTGCGCGCGACGTGCCCCGAAATGCACGAAGACCCCCGCTTGTGGCAGGGGTCTCGCGTGCCAGATGATGGATTCGAACCAACGTAGGCATAAGCCGACGGATTTACAATCCGCTCCCTTTGGCCGCTCGGGCAATCTGGCGTGCACCCTCAAGGGCGCTACGACACGATACAACGCACACGCCCCCGGGTGCCAAATCGGGGTGGTCAGGGGTGGTCCGACGGGGCGGGTAGCCTGGCCTGGTCGGTTCACCACCCCCTACGTCAGGAGTGCGCCCATGGCCTCGGAGTCCTCGTTCGACATCGTCTCGGAGTTCGACCGCCAGGAGGTCGACAACGCCCTCAACCAGGCCGCCAAGGAGCTGGGCACCCGCTACGACTTCCGCGGCACCGACGCCGCCATCGAGTGGAAGGGCGAGGACGCCGTCGAGATCACCGCGAACTCCGAGGACCGGGTCCTGGCCGCCAAGGACGTGTTCATCGAGAAGCTGGTGCGCCGCGGGCTGAGCATGAAGGCCCTCGAGGTCGGCGAGCCGATGGCGTCGGGCAAGGGCTACCGCCTGGTCGGGTCGCTCAAGCAGGGCATCGACAAGGAGAACGCCAAGAAGATCACCAAGCTCCTGCGCGACGAGGGCCCGAAGGGCGTCAAGGCGCAGATCCAGGGCGAGGAGATCCGCGTGTCGTCCAAGAAGCGCGACGACCTGCAGGAGTGCATCGCGCTGCTCAAGGGCGCCGACTTCGACGTGGCGCTGCAGTTCACCAACTACCGCTGATCGGCCGGGCCGTGGGCTCCCCGGGCGCGGTCGGCCGCCAGTGCCGCGCCGCCGCGATGGTCGCCGTGGTGGGCCTGTCCCTGCTCGCGGGGTGCGCGTCCGGTGGCGACGACGACGAGGGCGGCGACCTGACCGTGTTCGCCGCCGCCTCGTTGAGCGGGGCGTTCACGGAGATCGCCGAACAGGTCGAGAGGTCCGAGCCCGGTGTGTCGATCCGGCTGAGTTTCGGCGGGTCCACCGGCCTGGTCGACCAGCTCGCCGGCGGCGCGCCCGCGGACGTGTTCGCCGCCGCGGACGTCGTGACCATGGACCGTGCCGTCGACGCCGGGCTGGTCGCCGGCGAACCCGTTCCGTTCGCCACCAACGTGCTCACGCTCATCACCCCGCCGGGTAATCCTGCGGGGATCACCGGGCTCGACGCGTCCCTGGACGGCGCCCGGTTGGTCGTCTGCGCGGACGGCGTGCCGTGCGGGTCCGCGACTCGCGAGCTCGCCGAGGCGGCCGGGGTCGAGTTGCGCCCGGTGAGTGAGGAGTCCGCGGTCACCGACGTGCGCGGCAAGGTCGCCTCCGGGGAGGCCGACGCGGGGATCGTCTACGTTACCGACGCGCTCGCGGTCGCCGGCCGGGTCGAGCGGGTCCCGATCACCGGGGCTCCTACCGTGCCCAACGTCTACCCGATCGCCGTCCTCGACCGCGCTGCGGACTCCGGGCCCGCCCGCCGGTTCCTCGACGCCGTCACCGGTCCCGCCGGGCGTGCGGTGCTGGCCGAGCACGGGTTCGGGCCGCCGTGACCCGGCCGCCGCTTCCCCGGTGGCTGCTCATCGCCGCCGCTGTGGCCGTGCTGTTGGCAGCCCTGCCGCTGGCCGGGATGGCGGTGCGCGTGCCGTGGACCCGGGTCCCCGAGTTGCTGACCTCCGAGGCCGCCCGCGATGCCGCGTGGCTCAGCCTTCGCACGTGCGCGGTCTCCACCGTGCTGTGCGTCCTGCTGGGGACCCCGCTGGCCGTGCTGCTGTCCCGCAGTCGTGGGCCGCTGGCGGCCGTGGCCCGCACCCTCACGGCGCTGCCGATGGTTCTCCCCCCGGTCGTGGCGGGCCTGGCGCTACTCATCACGTTCGGCCGCACCGGCGTGGTGGGTCGCCACCTGTCCGTGCTGGGGGTCGAGGTCGGGTTCACGACCGCGGCCGTGGTGATCGCGCAGACCTTCGTCGCGATGCCGTTCCTCGTGGTGGCGCTGGAGGGCGCGCTGCGTTCGGTGGACGCGCGGCTCGAGCGGACGGCGGCCTCGCTGGGCGCCTCCCCGTCCCGCGTCCTGGCGACCGTGACGTTGCCGCTCGTCCTACCCGCCCTGGCCGCCGGCGCGACGATGTCGTTCGCCCGTGCGCTCGGCGAGTTCGGCGCGACGCTGACCTTCGCCGGCTCCCTGCAGGGCACCACCCGGACCCTGCCGTTGGAGATCTACCTCAGTCGCGAGACCGACACCGAGACCGCCCTCGCGCTGGCCGTCCTGCTCATAGCGGTGGCGGCCGTGCTCATGGCGGCCTCGGCGCTCGTCGCCCGCCGGGCGGTGGTCGGACGTGGCTGACCACTCCCCCGGTGCCCGGCCCTCCCCCGCCGCCGCCGAGCTCGACTGCCGGGTCACCGCCCGCGGTATCGACCTCCGACTCACCGTCCCCGCCGGCCGTCGCCTGGCGATCGTCGGCCCCAACGGCGCGGGCAAGTCCACGGCGCTGTCCCTGCTCGCCGGGCACCTACGCCCCGACTCGGGCGAGGTCCGCCTCGACGGCCGCGTCGTCAGCTCGCCCCGCACCCACGTGCCGGCGCACCGCCGCCGGGTCGTCGCGCTCGAGCAGCGGCCCGGTCTGCTGCCGCACATCACGGCCCTGGAGAACGTGGCGTACGGCCCCCGCGCCCGCGGTGTGCGCA
>NZ_KV823590.1:0-1523 GCF_001815995.1 Dietzia sp. HMSC21D01
CGCCGGCCTCGGCGAGCCGCTGCACGAGCGCCCGGACGAGCTCGGGCTCGGCGCCCAGGTGCGGTGTCTGCACGACGGGGCCGGGCGCCTCGCGGCACGCCTGCCCGACGTCGTGGACGACGTGGAACCCGCGCGCGAGGAAGGCGGGGACCACGACCGTCGGCACGCCGTCCGCGAGGATCTTCCCGGGCCCCGGCTCCTGGACGTCCACCCAGGCGAGTCGGCAGTCCACCCCGACGAGCTGCTTGCGCGCCTCGAGCAGGATCCGGCCCAGCACCCGGCGGCCGGCGGCGGACCGGGTCCCGTGCGCGACCAACAGCAGGCGGGGGCCGGCCGGACCGGACAGGGCTGTCATGTCATCGAGCATGCCGCAATCGGGGTGCGCCGCCGCATCGGCTCGGCGAAACTGGGGGGATGAACAGGCTGGCTCCATGAACAGGCGGCGTACATGAACAAGCGGCGGCGGCCCGAGGTGTCCGTGGCCAACTGGGAGGCCGTGTACGACTTCTACGGGCCCGGTCGGCGGCGGGACTGGTTCACCTACCCGCTGCTGGCGCTCGTCGACGCGATCTACCGGCCGCGGCTGCGGATCCCCGACGAGACGATCGAGCGGCTGCACCGCCTGCACTCCGAGGGCGTGGGCATCGTCGTGGCCGTCAACCACCCGTCCGCGCACGACCCGACCGTGCTCGCGGCGGCCCTGTTCGACCGGCGGGTCCGCTTCCTCGCGAGCGGGACCGGGTTGACCAAGGACCCGTTGTTCCGCGGGCCCCTGCGACCGGTCTTCGAGTACACCGGCACGGTGCCCGTGTTCCGGGCCAAGAACTACGAGGGGACGGCGTCCGACATCCACGAGGCCGCCGCCACGCGCCTCATCGGGCTCTGCGTGGACCGGCTCACGGGCGGGGGCGTCGTGCTCACCTTCGTCGAGGGCACCAACTCCTCCGCCGACGACCTGCGCACGCTGCGGCTCGAGTCGGTGAAGAAGGGCGTCGGCATGATGGTCGCGGGCGCCCGCGAGGCCGGCGCCCCGGTGGCCGTGCTGCCGCTGGGACTCGCCTACCACGGCCGCGAGCACGCGAAACTTCCCCCGCGACGCGCCGTCGCCGCGGCGGCGCCGATCGTGGTGTGGGACTCCGGGCCGCCGCCGACTGTCGACGAGGTGCGCGCTGCCGTGCGGGACGGCATCGACGAGGCGCTCACGACCGCCTGGGGTTAGACCACGCCCGGGACGACCTCGAAGTCCACCCCGCCGGCCTCGAGCTCGCGGGCCCGATCGGCCAGGGTGGCCGATGCGGCGATCCGCACGACCCCGTGCCCCGCGGCGTACCGTGTCGCCACAAGATCCGCCACGCGGGCGGCGGGCAGGTCGGCGGCGGCTTCGAGCACCTCGACGTCGTCGTCGAGCTCCGCCACCAGCGCGGCGTCGGCCGCGCCGTCCACGACGAGCACGTCGGCGGTGTGGACGAGGCGCCGCGCACGGACGGTGAGCAGGTCGCCGTCGCCGCTGCCGCCGACCAGCG
>NZ_KV823591.1:0-1712 GCF_001815995.1 Dietzia sp. HMSC21D01
GCCGTCACCGCGCAGCGCGTCGGCGGCCCCCGAGAGCAGGGCGGCCCGGTCCGCCTCGCCGGCGGTGGTGGCCCGGGTGACCGCGAGGTCGAGCACTCGCGCGCCCACCTCGAACTCGTTGCCCAGCACGTCGGCGTCCTGGCCCGCGTCCATCTTCTTGGTGATGCCGCTGCGCCAGGTGGCGAAGGGGTCGGACCACGCCTCCACGCGGAACGACCACATGCCGGGCACGTCGGTGGGCAGCAGGGCGTGCACGGTGTCGGGTTCGGCCCCGGGCGCCATGGTGGTGCGCGAGGAGAGGCCGCCGGGTCGCCGGACCACGAGGCTGGCGGACAGGGCGTCGTGCCCCTCCCTCCAGACGATGGCCGAGATCGGCAGGATCTCGCCGACCACCGATTTCGACGGGAACCTCCCGCAGGAGACGAGGGGACGGACCTCGTCGATGGCAAGACGGTCGTTCACGTCGGTGCTCCTTCCGGCTGCGGGTCGGCGCCGCGAAGTGGCGACGTCCGTCACCGACGACGCTAGCGAAGTCGGGCCGATCCTTCAGGGCCGTCATCTCCGGTTAACCCGCGCGAGCCGTGTTCCTCCCCACCCGGGGCCGCGATAACCGGTTAGATGGGCGTCGTGAGCACCGCCATCGACATCGACCCCGACCTCGTCCTCGACCTGCGTGACGTCTCGCTCCGGCGCGACGGCAAGACCCTCGTGGGGCCACTGACCTGGCAGGTCGAACTCGACGAGAGGTGGGTGGTGCTCGGCCCCAACGGCGCGGGCAAGACCTCGTTGCTGAGGATCGCCTCGGCGTTGGAGTACCCGAGCACCGGTACCGCGGTCGTCCTCGGCGAGCAGCTCGGTCGGACCGAGGTGACCGAGCTGCGCAGCCGGGTCGGCCTGTCGTCGGTCGCCGTGGCGGGCCGGATCCCCGGCGACGAGGTGGTGAGCGACCTCGTCATCTCGGCCGGGTACGCGGTCCTGGGTCGCTGGCGCGAGAAGTACGACGAGCAGGATTTCGAGCGGGCGGCCGACACGCTCGAGTCGATCGGCGCCGAGCACCTCGCGGACCGGACGTGGGGCACCCTCTCGGAGGGCGAGCGCAAGCGCGTGCTCATCGCGCGCGCCATGATGACCGACCCCGAGCTGCTGCTGCTCGACGAGCCGGGCGCCGGTCTGGACCTCGGCGGGCGCGAGGACCTGGTGGCCCGGCTCGGGGACATGGCCATGGACCCGGACGCCCCCGCGACGGTCCTGGTGACCCACCACGTCGAGGAGATCCCCCCGGGCTTCACCCACGCCATGCTGCTGGCGGAGGGCGAGGTGACCGCGATGGGGCTCATCGACGACGTGATCACCTCCGAGAACCTCAGCCGCGCCTTCGCGCAGTCGATCACCGTCGACGCGATCGACGGCCGCTACTTCGCCCGCCGTGCCCGCCGATCGGGCCGGCACCGACGGGGATGACCGGGGTGGCGGGCTCGTCCGGGGCGTCGCGCGTGGTGGGCGGCGGCGACGCACCTGAGGCCTACGAGCCGGGAGCGGTCCCGATCCGGGAGGCGGCGACGGTCGCCCTGATCCGCGACGCCCGGGTCGGCGGGGGAGTCGAGGTGTTCCTGCAGCACCGCGTGTCGACGATGCAGTTCGCGGCGGGTATGTCGGTGTTCCCCGGCGGCGGGGTGGAGCCCCGCGACCACCACGGCACGCGGCCCTGGCGC
>NZ_KV823592.1:0-2525 GCF_001815995.1 Dietzia sp. HMSC21D01
CGGCGCACGAGGCCGCGCGCGGCGAGGTCCTCGAGCACCTCGGTCGCGCCCCAGGCCCGCGCCTCGTCGTGCGACATCGGCCGCTCGCTCACGGTGCACCGCAGCTGCCCGGCCAGCAGGACGGGGTTGCGGGGGTCGGTGACGGTGGCCTCGACGGGCCTGCCCAGCAGGGCCTCGGGGTGATGGACGAGGTAAGTGTCCAGCGGGTCGTCGCGCGCGACCAGCATGACCAACGCGCCCTGGCCGCGGCGCCCGGCGCGCCCGGCCTGCTGCCAGAACGAGGCGATGGTGCCCGGGAACCCCGCGCTCACCACGGCGTCGAGGCCGGAGATGTCCACGCCCAGCTCGAGCGCGGACGTCGAGGCCACGCCCACCAGCTCGCCCTCGGCGAGGCCGCGTTCGAGTTCGCGGCGGTCGTCGGCGAGGTAGCCCGCGCGGTAGGCGGCGATGCGGCCGGCGAGCTCGAGTCCGCGCGCCCCGTGTTCCGAGGCGAGGCGCTCGCGGGCGCGCAGCGCGGTGGATTCGGCGCCGGCGCGGGACCGGACGAACGTCAGGGTGCGCGCGCCCTCGGCGACGAGGGAGGCCATGATCGCCGACGCCTCGACGGGCGCGGTTCGGCGGACGGGCGCGCCGTGCTCGCCGGCCAACCCCTCCATCAGCGGCGGTTCCCACAGGGCGACGGTGCGGCCGCCCTGGGGCGAGGCGTCGTCGGTGACCTCGACGCACTCCCGGCCGACGAGGGTGGTGGCGGCGGCCCCGGCGTCGGAGGTGGTGGCGGAGGCCAGGATGAAGGTCGGCGCCGCGCCCATGGCGCGGGCGAGCCTGTCGAGCCGTCGTAGGACCAGGGCGACGTTGGAGCCGAATACACCACGGTAGGAGTGGCATTCGTCGACGACGACAAAGCGGAGCCCCCGCAGGATCCGTGTCCATTGGCGGGCCCTGCCGAGCATCGACAGGTGGAGCATGTCCGGATTGGTGACGATCCACCGGGAGTTCTCCCGGATGAAGGGTCGGGCGTCGGACGGGGTGTCGCCGTCGTAGGAGGCGGGTGCGACGTGCTCCAGCCCGGGCACGGAGTCCACCAGCGAGATCACCGACGACAGCTGGTCCTGCCCGAGCGCCTTGGTCGGGGCCAGGTAGAGCACGCAGGCGTTGCGGTCCTCGGCGAGGGCGCTCAGGGCGGGCAGCTGGTAGCCGAGGGACTTCCCGGACGCGGTCCCCGTCGCCACCACGACGTGTCGACCGGCGTGCGCGTGTTCGGCGGTGGCGACCTGGTGCGCCCAGGGCCGGTCCACGCCCCGGGCGCGCAGTTCGTCGACCAGGCCCGGGTGGGCCCAGGTGGGCCAGTCGGTGTACCGCGCCTCGCGGGCGGGCAGGTCGGCGGCGTGGGTCAGTGGCGACGGACCGGCCGGGAGCTGTTCCAGCAGGTGTCCCAGGAGTTCGCGTCCGAAAGTCGTCACCCTTCGACCGTAGAGGCATCCGCTCCGCCGGTCGATTCGCCGCCGGCCGAGGACCGACGTGCCAGGATCTGTTCTCCTCCCGCTGTTGTCGTGGTCTACTGGAGCCGGTCGTCACAACCGCCCACCGGGCAGCCGGTGAACGGGGGCGTCGGCCCGACACGCGCGGCCATCCCGCGAGTCGCACCTGGCAGTACGGAAAAGGAACGCAGTAAACATGGCACAGGGCACCGTCAAGTGGTTCAACGCGGAGAAGGGCTACGGGTTCATCGCTCCCGAGGACGGTTCCGCCGACCTCTTCGTCCACTACTCCTCCATCGAGGGCACCGGCTTCAAGTCGCTCGAGGAGAACCAGCGCGTCGAGTTCGAGGTGGGCGAGGGCCAGAAGGGGCCGCAGGCGCAGGAGGTCCGCGCCCTCTGACCGATCCGGTCCGGCACGACGAGGCCCCCACCGCACTCGCGGCGGGGGCCTCGCGCCCGTGTCGGGGTCGGCGGTGTCGGGGGCCGACCGTAGGCTCTGATCCGTGACGCAGCTGTCGTTCTTCGCCGCGGACGACCATGTCCCCGACCCCTCGGATCTCGAAGGCGCACTGGCCGCCCGTGGGCAGTCCACCCTGGCCGGTGAAGTGGCTCAGGTGTCGGTGGCGCTCGACGCCGCGTGGCGGGCGGACGCGTTCGAGGCGATCCTGGCCCAGGCGGGACTGGATCCCTCGCGCTCCGAACCGGATCCCGACGGCCGGTGCACGGTTTCCACGGCTCGGACGTCGGTGCTGACGCCGGTGGTCCGCCGCTGGCGGCGGGGTGCCGTCACCGCGGTCCCGGAGGGGTGGACCCCCTCGGCCGGGGCGCTGCGCATCTGGGTCCTCACCGCCGGACACGTCGCCGATACCGGTGTGGTCGAGCTGGGCATCGACGCCGGACTGGAGCACCACGCCCCCCGCCGGGACGCGCTGCGTGCGGCGCTGGAGCGGGTCGGCATCCGGACGACGTACGTCGGGTCGAAGGGCGGCGGCCCGCTGCTGCGACTGGGCACGGCCAGGGCGCGGGCGCGGCTGGCGCAGAACATCG
>NZ_KV823593.1:0-1986 GCF_001815995.1 Dietzia sp. HMSC21D01
GGCGATGGCCGGGGGCACGCCGCGCGACGCGGAGGCGGTCGCCGAACGGATCCGGACGCCCGGTGGCCTGCGCGCAGGCCTGAGCGCGCTCGGCGCCGCCACTCTCGGTTCCGTCGTCACCCTCCTGCCCGGCCGACGCGCCAACGACCCGTGGGCCGGCGAAGACATGTGGGAGCTCGGGGTGGACCGTGGCTCCATGGTCGCCGCGACCGACGGTGTCCCGCTCGCGGTGCGCGAGGCGGGGCCCACCGACGCGCCGATGACGGTCGTGTTCGTCCACGGCTACACCTTGTCGATGGACACCTGGCATTTCCAACGCCGGCATCTGGCCGACCGGTTCGGCTCCGAGATCCGGATGGTCTTCTACGACCAGCGCGGGCACGGATTGAGCGGGTCCGGCTCGCGGAAGAACGCGACCATCGACCAGCTGTCCCGGGACCTCGACACCGTCATCTCGGCGACCACGCCGACCGGGCCCGTCGTCGTGATCGGCCACTCCATGGGCGGGATGACCGTGATGGGGTTCGCCTCCCGTCACCCGGAGACCGTCCGTGAGCGGGTCCTGGGGGTCGGGCTGGTCTCCACCGCGATGGCGGAGCTCTCGGAGGCCGGGCTCGGGTCAGTGCTCGACAACAAGAGCGTGGCCCGCCTCGCCGGGTTGGCGGGCCGCAGCCCCGGCGTGTTCACCAGCAGCCGACGTGCGCTCGGGGCGATCATCTCGCCGTTCATCTACGGTGGGTCGTTCGGAGACCCCGCCACGGTCAGTCCGACCGTCGCCCGGTTCGTGGACAAGCTCATAGCCTCGACCGACGTGCTGACCATCGCCAACTTCTTCGAGACCCTCACGCGGCACGACGAGTCGGCCGCCATGCCCGTTCTCCGTGAGGTCCGCACGACGGTCCTCTGCGGTGACCGGGACCTGCTCACCCCGCTGGACCGGTCGGTCGACATCGTCGAGGAGCTCCCCGACGCCGAGTTCGTCGTGGTCCCCGGCGCCGGGCACATGGTGATGCTCGAGGAGCCCGCGCACGTGTCCGAGGTGTTGGGCGACCTCGTGGCCGACGCGATCATGGAGTCGCGCCGCCTCGAGCGGGCGGGCCGCGCCGACGGAAGCGGGATATCGTGACGATCGCTGTGCCGGGGGAGCGCGACCTGCCGACGGTCGACGAGACGCGCGCGCTGGGCGTCGAGTTGGCCGGACTGCTCCGCGCCGGCGACGTGGTGGTGCTCGAAGGCCCCCTCGGCGCGGGCAAGACCGCCCTGACCACCGGGATCGCAGCGGGCCTCGGCGTGCGGGGCCGCGTGACCTCGCCGACCTTCGTCATCGCGCGCCGGCACCCGCCCATGAGGCCCGGGGGCCCGGGGCTCGTACACGTCGACGCCTACCGTCTCCTCGGCGGGCAGGACCCGGACGGGACCCGGCCCACGACGGGCGACCTGGCCGACGAACTCGAGTCCCTCGACCTGGACTCGGCCCTCGACTCCGATGTCGTGGTGGTCGAGTGGGGCGCCGGGTTCGTCGATTCCCTCGTCGAGGCCCCGCTCGTGGTGACCCTGAGCCGGCCCGACGGCACCGACGTGCGCACCGCCGGCTGGAGCCGGGGCGCCTCGCCCGGTCGCGCGGCCGGCCCGGCGGTACCCTGACCCCGTGCTGGTCCTCGCTGTCGACACCTCGACCCCCTTCGTCACCGCGGGGGTGTGCCGACTCGTGCCCGGTGGCGACGGCCCCGTGGTCGCGACACTGTCCACCCGCGTCACCGAGGACGCCCGTGCCCATGCGGAACTGCTGACCCCGCACATCCTCGACTGCCTCGCCGACGCCGGCCTGTCCGCGGGCGGCCTCGACGCCGTGGTGGTGGGCACCGGGCCGGGTCCGTTCACCGGGCTGCGGGTCGGGATGGCCACCGCCGCCGCGTTCGCCGACGCCCTGGGGAGACCGGTCCACGGAGTGTGCTCGCTCGACGGGCTCGCGGCCACCGCGCGCGC
>NZ_KV823594.1:0-2919 GCF_001815995.1 Dietzia sp. HMSC21D01
GGCGCCGGGCCCGCGACGGGCGCGCCCTTCGCGGGTGGACCGGAGCACGTGGGCGGCGAGCCCGGGTCGGCGTCAAACAAGTCCGGTAGGGGGCTCGTCGTGGCCGGCATCGTGGCCGCGATGCTCGTCTCGGGCGGACTGGGCGGGTGGATCGGCGCGACGGTGGCCGGAGGGTCGGGAGAAGGACTGTCCTCGCCCATCAGCGCCACCCAGCCGGTGGGTCAGGCGCCGGACGGCACGGTCGAGGCGGTCGCCGACAAGGTACTGCCGAGCGTCGTCTCGATCGACGTGCGCTCCCAGACCGGGCGGGGCGAGGGGTCCGGGGTCGTGCTCACCGCGGACGGGCTCATCATCACCAACAATCACGTCATCGCGATGGCCAGCGCCGGCGGCAGCATCCAGGTGCGCTTCGATGACGGCTCCAAGGCGCCCGCGAGCATCGTGGGCACCGACCCAGCGACGGACATCGCGGTCATCAAGGCCGAGGCTCCCCGCCCGCTGACGCCGATCGCGCTCGGCACGTCCGCCAACCTGAACGAGGGCCAGGCCGTGGCCGCCATCGGCTCGCCGCTCGGGCTATCCGGGACTGTCACCACCGGCATCGTCTCGGCACTGGAGCGCCCGGTTCGAGCCGGTGGCGCTCAGTCCGATCAGAGCACGGTGATCGACGCGATCCAGACCGACGCCGCGGTGAACCCCGGCAACTCCGGTGGCGCCCTGGTCAACATGAACGGCGAGCTGATCGGCATCAACTCGGCCATCGCGTCACTGGGCTCGGGCAACTCGGGTTCGATCGGGCTGGGGTTCGCCATCCCGGTGGACCAGGCCCGCCGGATCGCCGACCAGCTCATCAAGCAGGGCTTCGCCACCCGGGCCGTGCTCGGCGTGACGGTGAGTGACTCCCCGGCCGGAGACGGCGCGCTGGTGCGGTCGGTCGAGCCGGGCGGCCCGGCTGACCGTGCGGGCATCGAGGAGGGCGCCATCGTCACGCGGGTGGGCGAGCGGCTCATCGAGAACGGGGACGCGCTCGTCGCGGCGATCCGGTCCCGCGCTCCGGGGGAGACGGTGTCCGTCACCTATGCTTCTCGTGAGGGCGAACCGCCGAACACCGTCGACGTTGCACTGGGAGAGGCCAGATGAGCACCAGATTCGATCCGAGGGCGCTGCCCGGAGGCCGCAAGCTCCCCACGAACGTGGACTTCGACCCGACGGCCGTAGAGCCGCCGGAGCCGGCGATCGCCGGCCGCGCGATGGTCGTGGTGGTTACGGACCGTATGCCCGAGCGGGAGGACTTCATCGGTCCGCTGGTCACCGAGCTCCTCGAGGAGGAGGGCTTCCTCGTGGGCGGCGTCGTCGGCGTGGCGGCCGACGAGTCCGAGGTCCGCAAGGCGCTCGAGACCGCGGTCGTCGGCGGGTTCGACTTCGTCGTCACCATCGGCGGGACCGGCGTCGGCCCCCGCGACATCACGCCGGAGGTCACCGAGGAGATCCTCGACCAGCGACTGCCCGGCATCGCCGAGGCCATCCGCTCATCCGGCCTCACCGCGGGAGCCGTCGACTCGATCGTCTCCCGCGGGCACGTGGGCGTCTCCGGCAGCACGGTGGTCGCGAACCTCGCGCCGAGCCGGGCCGCCATCCGTGACGGGATGGCCACGCTGTGCCCGCTCGTGTCATACGTGGTCGCGCAGCTGTCGGGCTTCGACGGTCTGTGACCGGCGCGCGGGGCTCCGAGGGCGATCGGCGGGCCGGCACCTGGGGGACCACTCCCGGGAGCGCCGACCGCCGCGCCGCGGACCGCAGGCGCATCGACGAGGTGTTCGGCGACACGCTGCCGGAGACCACCTCGGACGAGGCGCGCGGGAGCGACACCCGACTCCGGGACGACTGGTGGCGCGAGCAACGCCCGCCTCACCACGACTGAGCCCGTCCCTCCGCGACTGAGCCCGTCCCGCGGCGACTGGCCTCACCCGGCAGGGCCGGCAGCGCGGATCGGCGGCCCGCCCGGCTGCGCCCCTCAGGCGCTCCACCGCTCCGGCGCCCGAGCGACGCCGTCAGGACTCGTTGGTCGGGTTATCAGGGTCGGAGGGGTGGGCGAGCGGCCGCCCGGCGAGCAGGTCACGGATCTCCACGAGGAGTTCGTTATCCGTGGCGGGGGCCTCGATGCCCTTTCGGCGGGCGGCGGCCTCCTTCATCTTGTTCATGGGGCCCACCAGCACGAAGTAGATGATGGCGGCGATGAGCAGGAAGTTGATGACCGCCGAGATGAGCGCCCCGAAGTCCATCAGCGTCTCGGGGTTGTTCTCCAGGAGCTGCACGGCGAAGCCGATCTCCTTGTCCCCGCCGAGCAGGGCGATGAGCGGGTTGATGATCGCGCTGGTGAACGCGTCGACGATGGACGCGAAGGCGGTGCCGATCACGACGGCCACGGCCAGGTCGATCACGTTGCCCTGCATGATGAAATCGCGGAAACCCTTGAGCATCGCTCGCCCCTGTCAGATGTAGTCACCGTGCTGCCGAATCGGCACGGACGATATTAGCAGGACACGCCACCGTGGAATACCCGCGCGCGGCGGCTCAGCCGTGCACCACGACGGCCAGTGGGCTCGTGGCGGCCGTCGCGGCGAGGTGGGAGGCGAGCTCCTCGGGGACTTCGACCAGCACGGACCGGGCGCCCGACCGTCCGGCCGGGGTGTCGCGCACCCGGGCCGCCCGCGCGACGACGAGATCGGCCGCAGCGGCGTGAGCACCGGGGTCGTGGGCGTCGGCGTCGATCGTGGAGACGAGGTCCACAAGGTCTCCGGGCTTCAGCAGGTCGGCCACGGCGGGGTCGGCGAGGGCGACGGGTACCACCCGCACAGGTCGCGCCGGGCCGCCGCCGGGGGCAGCGGTGACCGCGGCGGCGACGTCGGGCGGGGGACC
>NZ_KV823595.1:0-5434 GCF_001815995.1 Dietzia sp. HMSC21D01
CGCTCGCGGCGGGCGCCCGCGAGTTCCTCAGCATGGCCCGGCGGCGCGCGCGGGTGGTCGGGTGGGCCCCGATCCTCGGCCCCGTCCTGGCCGTGGGTCTCGCGCTGCTCTACACCGTGTTCGCCGACCAGACGCTGGCCGCGGTCCTCGAGGCCACCCGCATCCGCACCGAGCTCGGTCCGAGCCTGCCCTGGTACGGGGAGAAGGAGCGGTGGGAGGCGCTGTTCGGGGTCTCCGCCGACGGCGGTGTCGCCCGCCGCTTCCCCGTCCTGCTCATGCTCATGTGCCTGGTCCTGGTCACCGCCGTCATGCTGAGGCGGGGAAAGATCCCCGGCGCGGCCGCCGGGCCCTCGCGCCGACTCATCGGCGTCCTCGCGGGATCGCTGCTGTTCCTGGTGTTCACCCCCACCAAATGGACCCACCACTTCGGGGTCTTCGCCGGTCTGGCGGGTGCGCTCGCCGTCCTCGCCGTCATCGCCCTGCGCTCCTCGACGGTCTCGCTCAATCGGAGTCGCTGGCTGGTGTGGGCGGCGCTGTGCTTTGTCGTCGGCCTGTCCACCGCCACCAACAACACCTGGTGGTACGTCTCCGACTACGGCATCCCCTTCTCCGACTCCTTCCCCGCCGTGGGCGGGGTCCAGGTCCAGTACGTCGCGTTCATCGGCGCCCTGGTGTGCCTGCTCATCGCCGGACTCATCCACTCGGGCCTCGTCCCCTCCGAGCCCGGCGCCGCCCTGTGGCGCCGCGTCCGGCGCGCGGCGCCGTTCCTGCGGACGCACGCCGACACCCCCGCCGCCCGCCGCCGCGCCGACGGCCGGAGCCGCGGGATCGGCGGCACCCCGCTGACGGTGGTCGCGTTCTCCGTGGTGATCTTCGAGCTGGTCTCCGCGGTCACCGCCGTGTTCGTCCAGAGCCCCGCCTACAGCGTCGGCCGCGGCAACATCCGCGCGCTGTCCGGTGAGCCGTGCGCGCTGGCCGACTCGGTGCTCGTCGAGGAGGACTCCAACGACGGCCTGCTCAGCGCGGTCGGCGCCGGGCCCGAGATCTCCCTCGGCGCGGGCGTCGTCAACGGCTTCGCCCCCAACGGCCTGCCCGACTCCATCACCGTCGACAGCGCGGAGGCCTCCGGCGCGCTCGCGACCTCCGAGTCCGGCGAACGCGACCCCGGCGACGGTGTGGACGCCGGCACGACCGGCGGCCGCGGTGCCGTCACGGTCAACGGCTCCACCGTCGCGCTGCCGTTCGGTCTCGACCCGGACACCACCCCGGTCCTGGGCTCCTACCGGCGCGGCCCGCAGGTCGCGGCCGAGCTCACCTCCGCGTGGTACGAGCTACCCGCCCGCGGCGCCAACCGCCCGCTCCTCGTCATGGCGGCCGCCGGTCGCATCGGCAACGGCGCCCTGCGCATCGAGTACGGGCGCCCCGGCCGTGTGGGCGCGACCGGGCCCACCGACTTCGAGGTCATGGGCTCCACCACCCCCATCGACGTCGGCCCCGCGCCCGCCTGGCGGAACCTGCGCATCCCGCTCGACTCGATCCCCGAGGACGCCCAGGTCGTGCGCGTGGTGGCCGCGGACGGCAACCTCGACCCCGACCAGTGGCTGGCCGTCACCCCGCCGCGGAACCCGCGGCTGCGCACCCTTGACGAGGTCGTCGGCCACACCGACCCCGTGCTCATCGACTGGGTCGTCGCGCTGGCCTTCCCGTGCCAGCGGCCGTTCGTCCACAACGGGGGCGTCGCCGAGATCCCCCGCTACCGGATCCTCGCCGACCGCGAGTCGTCGTCCGCCGCCAACTGGTGGCAGAGCGCCGGCGGCGGCGGCCCGCTCCTGTGGACCAGGCAGACCGTCGAGGCCATCACCGTCCCCACCTACCTCGACCACGACTGGGCCCGCGACTGGGGCTCGCTGCAGCGGTTCGAACCCCTCGACCCGGACGCCACTCCCGCCGAACTCCTCCGCGGAAGCGAGGTGCGTTGGGGCTGGACCACGCCGGGTCCGATGAACTGATCGTCGCCTAGAATCGGCTGTCGTGTCAGACTCCTCCCCGGAACCGTCCCCGGCTCATCCCCCGGCTCCCAGTCCGGCCTCCGGCGCGATCGCCGCCGACCCGCGGGTCGCGAGGCTCCGGCTCATCGCCATCGTCAGCGGCCTCGTGGGCACGCTGTGCTTCCTGGCCCTGCCGTTCCTGCCGGTCTCCCAGACCACCTCGACCGTGCAGTGGCCGCAGAACGGGTCGGTCGGCTCGGTCACCGCGCCCCTCATGGCGCACTCGCCCCAGCGGTTCACCGCCACCGCGCCGTGCGACCTGGTCGGTGGGCTGCCCGCCGACGGGGGGATCCTGCTGTCCACCGCCCCGGCGGGTGGCGAGGAGGCCGGTGACCGCGCCCTGTTCGTCCGGGCCTCCGCCGACACGGTCGACGTGGTCTCCCGCAACCGCGTCATCGTCTCCGCGCCCCGTGACCGGGTCGAGGCCGGCGACTGCACGCAGCTCAGCGTCGTCGCCGCGCCCACCTACGTCGAGGCGTCGTTCGACGGCATCGACGGTGCCGCGCGCCGTGTCGACGCCGACGACCTGCGCCCCATGGTCGTGGGCGTCTACACCGACCTGCCCGCCGACACCGCGGTGCCCGAGGGCCTCGACGTCACCGTGCAGGTCGACTCCCGCTTCACCACCTACCCCACCGCGTGGAAGTGGGCGGCGATCGTCATCGGGCTGCTGTCGACCGCCGTCGCCCTGTGGGCGCTGCACGCGCTGGACCAGACCGACGGTCGCCGCGCACGCCGCTTCCTGCCGCGCGGCTGGTTCCGGATCCGCCCGCCCGACATCGCCGTGATCGGCACGCTCGGCGTGTGGCACTTCGTCGGCGGCAACACCTCCGACGACGGCTACATCCTGTCCATGGCCCGAGCCGCCGATCCCGCCGGCTACATGGCCAACTACTACCGCTGGTACGGGGTCCCCGAGTCGCCGTTCGGCTCGCCCTACTACGACCTGCTGACGCTGTTCTCGCACGTGTCCACCGCGAGTCCGTGGATGCGGCTGCCGGCCCTCCTGGCGGCGATACTGTGCTGGCTCGTCCTCAGCCGCGAGGTCCTGCCCCGCCTCGGACGCGCCGCCCGCACCACCCCGGTCGTCGTGTGGAGCGCCGCCGCCGTCTTCCTCGCCTTCTGGATGGCCTTCAACAACGGCCTGCGGCCCGAACCCATCATCGCGCTGGGCGCCCTCCTGACCTGGGTCTCCGTGGAACGGGCCATCGCCACCCGGCGGATGCTGCCGTTCGCGATCGCCGTCATCATCGCGTCGTTCTCCCTGGCCACCGGTCCCACCGGGCTCATGGCCGTCGCGGCACTGCTCATGGGCCTGCGGGCCGTCGTGCGCACCGTCGTCATCCGCGGCCGCGTGATCGGCTCGTACCTCGCGCTCGTCGCGCCCGTCCTCGCCTCCGGCACGATGGTCCTGATCTGCGTGTTCGGCGTGCAGCCCCTCGCCGCCGTGCTCGAGGCGATCCGGGTCCGCGGCGAGATCGGTCCCAGCCTGAGCTGGTTCGAGGAGTTCGTCCGCTACTACTACCTCATGATCCCGACGGTGGACGGCTCGCTGGCCCGTCGACTGCCGGTCCTGCTGGTGCTGCTGTGTCTCGCCGTCGTCGTCGGCACCCTCCTGCGCCGCGGCAAGGTCCCGGGCGCCGCCTCGGGCCCGGTCTGGCGCCTGGTCGGCGTGGTCGTGGGCACGGCCTTCTTCATGATGTTCTCGCCCACCAAGTGGACCCACCACTTCGGTGTCTACGCGGGCATCGGCGGCGCGATCGCCGCCCTCGGAGCCCTGGCGATCTCCGCGTCCGCCGTCCGCACCGCCCGCAACCGCACACTGTTCCTCGGCGTGATCCTCGTCGTGGTGGCGCTGGCGTTCGCCGGCCCCAACGGCTGGTGGTACGTCTCGAGCTACGGCATCCCCTGGTGGGACAAGGCGCCGAGCATCCGCGGCATCGACGCCGCCACCGTCCTGCTCGTCCTGGCGGTCCTGACGTTCGCCTACGCCGGTTGGCAGCACCTGCGTCGCGACTACATCGGCGACAAGGCGCCCCGGACCACCGAGGGCCGACGCCGCGTGCGGACCTTCGCCGCCGCACCGATCGCCGTGGTCGCCGGCCTGCTGGTGATCTTCTCGATCGCCTCGTTCGCCAAAGGCGTCCACAAGCAGTTCCCGGCGTACACGATCGCCGAGGGCAACCTCTCCGCGCTCGCCGGGAACCCCTGCATGCTCGCCGACCGCGTCCTCGTCGAGCCCGACGCCAACGCCGGCATGCTCACCCCGCTCGACGCCACCCCCTTGCCCGACGGGACCGTCGACCCGCAGGACCGCGCCGCGGCCATCGAGGCGGGTGGCAACACCGGGTTCACGCCCGACGGTGTCGCCCCCGACCTGTCCGCCGACGCGGTGGTCGCCGACCCCGGCGCCGCGAACACCACCTCCGAGCCCGGCGGCGGCCCGTCGGTCAACACCGGTGAGAGCGCGGGCACCGGAGGCGGCCGGGGCGCCGAGGGTGTCAACTCCTCGACCGTCGCACTGCCCTTCGGGCTCGATCCCGCCACCACGCCGGTGCTCGGCTCGTTCCTCGTGGGCCCGCAGCGGGAGGCCAGCCTGGAGACGGGCTGGTACCGCCTGCCGGAGAACCGGGAGTCGCATCCGCTGCTGGTCATCTCGGCGGCGGGTCGCATCGGCCGCTTCGACGCGGACGGCATCTACAGGTACGGCCAGAGCGTGGTCGTGGAGTTCGGCCGCTCGGCGGAGGCCGGCGTCGAGACGGTGGGCGAGCCGGTCGTCCCGTTCGACATCGGCCCCGCCCCCACGTGGCGGAACCTGCGGGTGGACATGCAGGACGCCCCCGCGGACGCCGACGTGATGCGTGTCCGGGTCGACGACAACGACCTCACCCCCGATCAGTGGGCAGCGATCACGCCCCCGCGCGCTCCCGAGCTCGTGACGGTCCAGGAGATGGTGGGATCTGACTCGCCGGTCCTGCTGGACTGGGCGGTGAGCCTGCAGTTCCCGTGCCAGCGTCCGTTCGCTCACCACGCGGGCGTGGCCGAGTTGCCCGAGTACCGGATCCTCCCGGACCGTCCGTTGGCCGTCAGCGCCACGAGCACCTGGATGTCGTACGAGGCCGGCGGGCCGCTGGGATGGGTGGAGACCGCGCAGCGGGCGCGGACGATCCCCTCGTACCTGCGGCACGACTGGAACCGGGACTGGGGTTCGATCGAGGCCTACACCCCGCTGGGCACGTACCAGGAGGAGCCGCCGGCGCCAGCCGAGGTGACCACCGGCACCGAGACCCGCTGGGGCTGGTGGCAGCCCGAGGGGCCGATCTTCGTGACCGACCCCGAGTGACCCGCTCAGCGCGCGGGACCGCGCCGGCCTGACGAGGGCCCGC
>NZ_KV823596.1:0-8239 GCF_001815995.1 Dietzia sp. HMSC21D01
GCCGGCAGGACCTCGGTCCGGCGCGGGGCGCGCCGGGTGCGGGTCGGCGCCGGGGTCTCGTCGTCGAGCGTCGCGCCGTCACCGGGGAGGTCCGCGTCGGAGGTGTCCCGTGCCTGTGCGGCGCCGCGAGAGGCCCGCGGCATCTCGACGGTCTCGCCCGTGGTGGGGGTGTCGGACCAGGCGGCGACGCGCCGCCGCGAGCTGCGCCGCGTGGCCGCACGCCCGGAGTCCTCCTGCCCCGTGGTCTCGGCGATCGGATACGCGGTGGTCGCCTCGTCGTCCCAGTCCCCCTCGGCGTCGTCGTAGTCGTGGTCGACGATGTCGCCACTGCCGTCCCAGCCGAAGAAGCCACGGACGATGCCGGGGATCTCGCGAGCCGGCCTACCCACGATCACGAGGACGCCGAACGCCACGAGGAGGACGAGCAACGGGACGGCGACGAACACCGACAACCCGGCCTCGAGCGTGCCGCCCACGATCCGGCCGAGGACGCCGGCGCCGGAGCGCACGCCGCCCGGATCGGTCGGCGAGCCGGAGCCGAGGTGCCACAGGCCCAGGACGCCCAGAGCGGTGATAGTGGCGCCGACCAGCCAGCGCGAGTGCACGTCCGGTCGCGGCTCACGCGCCATGACGAGCACGCCCCACCCGCCCAGCAGCAGGGGTAGCAACGCGCCGGGGGTGCCGACGATCGTGCGGATCCCGGTGTCGATCCAGTCCCCGACCGGCCCGGCCGCGCCGAACCACACGGCGCCGGCGAAGACGATAGCGATGCCGATGAGGACGAGCCCGAGGCCGTCCCGGCGGTGCGGAGGGATCACCTTGTCGTCGTCGTCCCCTCCTCCGAGGCCACGGACACCGTGCCCGACTCCCTTGGCCACCGCCGACCATCCCCCGCGCAGGCCGCGGCCCACGGCGCCGAACGCACCGGAGGTCCGCTCGGGCGCCGGGGATGCCGTCCGCGCGCCGCCACGCGTGCCCTTCTTGGGCGTGGAGACCACCGCTCCACGCCGGGAACCGCCACCCCGTGACGACGACGAGGTGGACGTGGTCGATCGCTTCGCTCCCGATGTCGGAGCCGGACGTCGGCCGCCGGGGGCACGGGAGGATCGCGTGCTCGAGGTGGATGCCATGACCGTCACTCTATCGTCTCAGGCACCACCGGTAACAGCAGCCACACGGGCGGGGGGCTCTTCTACAGGCCTCGCGGAACGGCCCGCAGCGCGTCGATCCCCCGCTGCGCTCCGGAGATGTCGACCTCGACCTCGTCTCGACCGAACGCCCACAGCAGCAGCTCGACCGGATCGGCGGAGACGCTCACCAAGGGCGCCAACGCGGCGCCCGTCGAGACCGGTGCGATCTTCGCGGAGCCGATGTCGGAAGGGGTGCGCAGATCCACGCGGGCGTCGACCTTGCGGAGGAACGTGCGCGCCACGGTGGTGGCCAGCGTCCAGACCCGCTCGAGGTCCTCGAGGTCGAACCCGCGCCTGGTCCACCCCGGTCCGCCGCGTCGGACGTCCTCGTGGTGGACCAGGTACTCGGCCGTGTTGGCCACGCGGTCCGCGTAGCGCAACGGCGAGTACCACGGCGCGCCCGCGGCGATCGCGGACAGGAGCTCCTCCCACGGTCTCTCGGCCTCACGGAGCCGGATCTGCTCGAGCCGATCCGCGAACGCGGGGACCACGACCCCGGCCGCGGCGTCAGGCCGCCCCTCTCGTACGACGAGGTGGGCGGCCAGGTCCCTTGTCGTCCATCCCTCGCACAGCGTGGGGGCGTCCGGCCCGACGGCGCGCATCGTCTCGACGAGAGCGCTCCGCTCCCGCTGGGCCAGGCTCGGACGGTCGGGACCCACGGTCTCAGACCTCGGCTACGGCGGACGTGATGACGGTCGGCACGATCATGGGCTTGCGGCGCCACTTCTCCGACACCCAGCGGCCGACGGCGCGACGGACCGCCTGGGCGATCCGGTACGGATCCGTCTCGCCCTCGCCGGCGAGATCCCACAGCGCGTTCTCCACCAGCTCGACCACCGGGGCCAGCGCGCCCGGCTCGTCGGTGAAGCCCTTGCCGATGATCTGCGGCTTGCTCACGGGCCGTCCCGTGCGCGGGTCCACCACGACGGTGGCGACGATGAAGCCGTCCTCGCTCAGGGCCGTGCGATCCGCCAGCACGGTGTCCCCGATGTCGCCGGTGGACAGGCCGTCTACGTACAGGTTGCCGACCGGCACCTGGCCCACCACGGAGGCCTTGCCGTCGACGAGGTCCACCACCACGCCGTTCTGGGCGAGGACGACGTTCTCCTCGGCCACGCCGGTGGCGATCGCCAGCGCCTTGTTGGCCCGCAGGTGCCGCCACTCGCCGTGCACGGGCATGGCGTTCTTCGGGCGAACGGCGTTGTAGATGAACAGCAGCTCGCCGGAGTACCCGTGGCCGGACACGTGGATGTCCGCCTCGCGACTGGTGACCACGTTCACGCCCATCTGCGACAGTCCGTTCTGAACGCCGAAGACGGACTCCTCGTTGCCCGGGACGATCGACGAGGAGAACAGCACGGTGTCACCCTCTGACAGGTTGATCTGCCGGTGCTCGCGGCGGGCCATCCGCGAGAGTCCGGCCATGGCCTCACCCTGCGTACCGGTGGTCATCACGAGGACCTTCTCGGAGGGCAGCTTGGCGGCGGTGTCCATGTCCACCAGAACCCTGTCCGGATCCGTGAGGAGCCCCATCTCGAGCGCGATCTCCATGTTGCGGAGCATCGACCGACCGGTCAGCGCGACCTTGCGGCCGGTGGCGGCGGCCGCGTCGACTACGGACTGGACGCGGTAGACGTTGGAGGCGAAGCAGGCGACCACCACGAGCTGGCGCGCGTCGGCGATGAGCCGCTGCAGGGCGGGCCGGACTCCGCACTCGGAGGGGCTGATGCCCGGCGTGGTCGCGTTGGTTGAGTCCAGGAGCAGCAGGTCGACACCCTCGTCGCCGAACCGCGACATCTTGGGCAGGTCGGTGGGGCGCTTGTCGGTGGGCAGCTGGTCGAGCTTGATGTCGCCGGACATCATCACCGTGTTGTCGCCGGCCTTGATGACCACGCCCAGGCACTCGGGGATCGAGTGGTTGACGTCGAAGTACCGGACCTGGAACTTGCCGAGGTCACTGACGCTGGACTCGTCGACCGTGCGGAACACCGGCTTGATGCGGTGCTCCTGGCACTTGGCCGCCACCAGCGCGAGGGTGAACTTGGAGCCCACCACGGGGATGTCCGGGCGCAGCTTGAGCAGGAACGGGATCGCCCCGATGTGGTCTTCATGGGCGTGGGTGAGGACGAGCGCCTCGACCTGGTCCAGGCGGTCCTCGATGTGCCCGAAGTCCGGGAGGATGAGGTCGACTCCGGGCTCGGTCGAGCTCGGGAACAGGACGCCGCAGTCCACGATGAGCAACTTCGAGTCGTACTCGAAGACCGTCATGTTCCGGCCGATCTCGGAGATGCCGCCGAGCGCGACGATCCGCAGGGCACCCTTGCGGGGCTTCGGTGGGCTGGGCAGACGGACCGTCATGTCCCCGCCCTGCATGGTCTTGACGCCACCGAACTCGGCCGTCGAGGTCTCGCCGCGTCCGCGACCCCGGCTGCGGCCGCCGCGCCCGCGTCCGCCGTTCTGACCGCCGGAGTCCTGGTTCCCGCCGTTCTGACCAGCGGGCTTCTGGCCGCCCGACTTCTGGCCGCTACCCTCCTGACCGCCGGAGGCGGAACCGCGACCGCGACCCCGTGAGCCGCCCCTGGACGAGTCCTGCTGGGCCCTGCCCTGGTCGGCCTTTCTCTGGCCGCCCTTGTCCTGCTCGCCCTTGTTCTGGCCGCCCTTGTTCTGGCCGCCGTTGCCCTGGTCGGACCTGCCCAGCTGGCCGCCGCGCTGGCCCTTGTCCTGCTGGCTCTTGTCCTGCTGAGCCTTGTCCCTGCCGGATCGGGTCGGTGCCGACTCGGCGGCAGGGGTGTCCGCGGCCGGGATCGGCTCGGTGAACTGCACCGCGGTGGTGGGCGCCGGCTCGCCCGAGGGGCGGCCCGCGGCGCGTCGGGTACGGCCGCGTCCGCGGCCGGTGGAGGAACTTTCCGTCATCTGGTGACTCCTGCTCTGAGCAGCAGTGCCTCGAGGGCCCCTCGCTGCTCGTCGGTGGGTGGTAACTGCGGGAGTCGCGGCACACCGGCCGGGATCCCGAGAAGTTCTAGTGCTGCTTTGGACATCGACACGCCCCCGAGCGCCCGCTGGGCGTCGAAGAGCGGGAGGAGTCCGAGGTTGATCCGGCGGGCCGTCTCGATGTCTCCGGACAGGAACGCGCGGCGTAGCTCGACCAGACGCGGCGCGGCCACGTGGCCGATCACGCTGACGAAGCCGCTCGCCCCGACGGCGAGCCACGGGAGGTTGAGTTGATCGTCCCCCGAGTAGTAGATGAGGTCGGAATGCGACATGACGGTGACCGCGTCGTGGAAGTCACCCTTCGCGTCCTTGACGGCCACGATGTTCGGGTGTGCGGACAGACCGATCAGCGTCTCCGCCTGGATCGGGACGACCGACCGTGGGGGGATGTCGTAGAGCATCACCGGCCGGTCGGTCGCGTCGGCGACGGTGCGGAAATGGGCGTCCAGGCCCGCCTGGGTGGGCTTGGAGTAGTACGGGGTCACGACGAGCAGTCCGTGCGCCCCGGAGGCCGCGGCCTGTCGGGCCGCGTGCACGGAGTGCGCGGTGTCGTAGGTCCCGACGCCCGCGACGATCGTCGCCCTGTCCCCGACAGTGGCGAGGACGGTCTCGAGGACCGCGATCTTCTCCGCGTCGGTGGTGGTGGGCGACTCGCCCGTGGTCCCGGACACGACGAGGCCGTCGCATCCGGAGTCCACGAGATGTCGCGCGACACGTGCGACGGCCTTGAGATCGACGTAGCCGTCGGCCCCGAACGGGGTCACCATCGCCGTGACGACCGTGCCGAACGGCGCCGGGCGCCCTGTCTCGGCGGGGGCCCGGCCACTACCGGCCGGTGTCGGCCCCCCGGTGGTCACGTGTGTCATGGTCTCCCAGGGTACCCGCAGCCTGGTCCGGATCCCGATTCCGACCCGGCGGGTGTGCTCATCCCTCGAGCACGTACGGGCTGACCGCGATCTCCGATCCGTCCTCGAGGGTGGCGATCTCGAAGTCCGAGAACACGGCCGGCGCGGCCTCGCGCAGCTGCCGCAGGACGTCGATCGCGAGGCCCCGGATCTCGGTGTCGGCGTGCTCGGTGGCGCGCATCCCGATGAAGTGCCGCCACGAGCGGTAGTTGCCGGTCACGACGATGCGGGTCTCGGTGGCGTTCGGCAACACCGACCGGGCCGCCTGCCGGGCCTGCTTGTGCCGCAACATCGGGTTGGGCACGTCCGCGAACCTCTCCTCGAGCCTCGCGAGCATCTCCGCGTAGGCGTCGCGTGAGGCGTCGGTGGCCCGGCGGAAGATCTCGACCAATTCCGGGTCGTCGGCGATCGCCGGGGGCGGGACGACCTTCGAGTCGTGCTCCGGGACGAACCGCTGGGAGAGCTGGCTGTAGGAGAAGTGTCGGTGCCGGATCAGCTCGTGGGTACAGGATCGTGAGATACCGGTGATGTAGAAGGTCACGCTGGCGTGCTCGAACACCGACAGGTGCCCCACCTCGAGGATGTGACGGAGGTACCCCGCGTTGGTCGCGGTGCGCGGGTTGGGCTTGTCCCAGCTCTGGTAGCACGCCCGGCCGGCGAACTCCGCGAGCGCGGACCCCCCTTCCGCGTCGGTCTCCCAGCCGACCTCGTCGGGTGGGAGGAACTCGGTGTGCGCGACCATGCGGACCTGCCGCCGGACGAGCTCGGACATGATGGGTCTCCTCGTGGTGACGTGGTGCGCCCGGCGGTTCAGCCGAGCAGGTGTGCGGCGACCGTGGCCGCGACCTCGGCGACGGCGTCGAGGTCCTCGCGTGTGGGTTCGCCCGTGAGCTGTGCGGCCGGGCCCACGGCACGTAGGCCCCAGCCGGTCGTGATGCGTTCGACGGAGGTGACCGCACCCGCTGTGTCGTTGTCGCCGTGCACGCACAACGCGTAGGGGCGGCCGGAGACCGCGCCCTCGCAGGTGTAATAGGTGCGGTCGAAGAAGTGCTTGAGCGCACCGGACATGTACCCGAAGTTCGCCGGGGTGAGCAGGACGTAGCCGTCGGCTCGCAGGACGTGGTCGTCGGTGGTGGCCAGGGCGGGTACCGACTCCACCGCGATGCCCTCCAGCTCCGGATGGGCGAGCCCGGTCTCGAGGGCCTCCAGGATGCGACGCAGCCGCGGCGACGGCGCGTGGTGGACGAGCAACACGGTGCTCATCGCGGGTCCCCTCCCGGCGCCGATTCGGCCTCGTGCAGCGAGATGGCCGTGCGCATCATCTCCCGCGCCCGGACGCGGTCACCGGCGTGGTCGTAGGCGCGCGCGAGACGGTAGGTGGACCGCCAGTCGTCCGGCGCCGCCTGGTACTCGGCGCTGACGCGGTCGAACAGCTCGTCGGCCGCGTCACGCTCGAGACGGCCGGAGGGGCGCCGGTCTAGCCCGGTGAGGTCCAGCTCCACGCCCTCGGCGGCGGCCGCGGCCGAGATCTTCTGCAGCTCCAGCCCGTTGCGCACGATCGCCCAGGTGGCCCACGCCCCGACGACGGCGAGCAGGAGGATCCCCACCCCGAGACCACGGACGGACAGGTGCTCCGAGGCGCGGAACATCGACCACCCCAGGTAGAGCAGGTAGAGGAAGGCCACCACCAGGCCCGCCGCGGTGAGGGCCATGACCAGGGGTTTGACGACTCTGTCCACTGTGGGCGACCTACAGATCCATGAAGGCGTCGAGTCCCACGGTCAGCCCCGGGGCTCCGGCGATCGAGCGGACACCCAGCAGGACGCCGGGGGCGAACGAGGACCGGTCCAGCGAGTCGTGACGGATCGTCAGGGTCTCCCCCTGCGTCCCGAGGAGCACCTCCTGGTGCGCGACCAGGCCGGTCAGCCGGACGGAGTGGACGCGGACGCCGTCGACGTCGGCTCCCCTGGCACCGTCGAGCGCGGTGGAGGTCGCGTCCGGCGACGGACCGAGCCGCGCCTCGGCCCGCGCGGCGCCCATCATGGCGGCCGTGCGGTACGCGGTGCCGGACGGCGCGTCCGCCTTGTTCGGGTGATGGAGCTCGATGATCTCGGCGGACGGGAAGTACTTCGCCGCCTGCACGGCGAACCTCATCATGAGGATCGCGCCGATCGCGAAGTTGGGTGCGACCAACACCCCGGTGTCCGGACTGTCGGCGAGCCAACCGCGGAGGGCCTCGAGGCGCTCGTCGGTGAACCCGGTCGTGCCGACCACGGCGTGGATGCCGTTGGCGACGCAGAACTCCAGGTTGCCCATGACCACATCGGGATGGGTGAAATCGACCACGACCTCGGCCCCCGCGTCGACGAGCGCGCTGAGCGGGTCGCCCTGGTCGACCTCGGCGACGAGCTCCAGGTCCCCGGCCGCGCGAACGGCCTCGCAGATCGCCGAACCCACCTTGCCGCGTGCCCCGAGCACCCCGACC
This sequence comes from Dietzia sp. HMSC21D01, assembly GCF_001815995.1. Taxonomy (NCBI): domain Bacteria; kingdom Bacillati; phylum Actinomycetota; class Actinomycetes; order Mycobacteriales; family Dietziaceae; genus Dietzia; species Dietzia sp. HMSC21D01. Next base: position 7,572 of record NZ_KV823596.1, read on the forward strand.
TTCGTCACCGTCATCGTCTCCTCCGTGGTCATCGTCGTCCTCCCCAGACTATCCGCCGACGCGCGCGAGCAATCCCGCCGCGCCGTCGTCCGGCATGCCGGGTCCGACGGCGGCCAGGCACCAGGGTGCGGACTCGGCGCCCCAGTAGTCGGCGACCTCACCGGCGGTGACCCGCCGCAGCCGGGCCACGGAGTCCTCGACCGTCACGACCCGGTCGCGGTCGAGCAGGTGTCGTCCGATCCGCGTCATCCGGGACAGGGGGTCGTCCAGGCCGAGCCTGATGGAGCCCGTGAGGTGCCCGATCGCACGGTCCACCTCGTCGGACGAGGGCGGCGCCGTGCGCATCCCGTCGACGACGTCGCCGAGTTCCCCGAGCAGCGATCCGACGCGGTCGACGGGGCAGCCGGCGACCACGGTGAGCAGCCCGGTCGGGTGGAACTGGTCCATGCCGGCGTAGACCGTATAGGCCAGACCGAGCTCCTCCCGGATCCGTTGGAACAGGCGCGAGCTCAGCCCGCCGCCCAGGACCGCGGTGCCGATCTGGGCGGCCGCTCGGTCGCCGTGACCCCGCGCGGGGGTGCGGCGGGCCAGCGCGAGCAGTGCCTGCTCGGAGTCCTCGTCCTCGCCGACCAACACCGGAGCGGTCGCCCAGCCGGGGTCAGCGCGGT
>NZ_KV823597.1:0-5099 GCF_001815995.1 Dietzia sp. HMSC21D01
ACCGACGACCAGCTCGCGGCCTGGCCGAGGCGCGCGCCCCCGCTCGGCGTGTCCGACGCGCAGCCCGAGGCCACGCCCAGGGCGAGCCCGGCCACGACCAGGGACCGCACGGTGCGCGGTAACGATGCCGGTGCCACAGGTCCCCCCGTCGAAAGAGTGATCAGGGCGTAAGCGTAGTCCGAGCGCCCGGCGACCCAGGGGTACGCCCGGGGGAACCGCCACTCGCGGAGCGCGCTCCGCCGATACCGTGACGACACTCACCCTGCCCGCGAGGGCACCAGCCCCGGCCCCGGCCCGACGGAAGGCGGACACCCCGATGACAGCGAACTCCGGACTCGACACCGCGCTGACCCCGCTGAGCTTCCTCGAGAAGGCCGCGCGCGTCTCACCCGACGCGACCGCGGTGGTGGACGGCCCGCGGCGCCAGACCTACGCCGAGTTCGCCGACCGGGCCACCAGACTGGCCTCGCTGCTGAAGATGCGCGGCGTCGCGCGCGGCGACCGCGTCGGCGTCCTCGCCCCCAACTCCGCGGAGGCCCTGCTCGCCCAGTTCGCCGTCCCGCTGGCCGGCGGAGCCGTGGTCGCCCTCAACACCCGTCTGGCCCCGGCCGAGATCGCGTACATCGTCGACCACGCCGGCATCGAGGTGCTCATCGCCGACGCCGACCTGCTCGCCGGCCTGGGCGACGAGGTCCCCGACGCGCTGCGGCTGCTCCTCGTCGCGCCCGACGCCGACGGCACGCAGCCCGACGCGTCCCGCTTCGGCCCGCGTGCCGAGGCCCTCGAGGAGGGCCTCGCGAACGCCTCGCCGCAGCCCGTGCCGTGGACCGTCGCCGACGAGGACTCCGTCATCGCCGTCAACTACACCTCCGGCACGACCGGCCGCCCCAAGGGCGTCATGTACACCCACCGCGGCGCCTACCTCAACGCGCTCGGCGAGATCATCACCCAGGACCTCGACGCCGACTCGCGGTACCTGTGGACCCTGCCGATGTTCCACTGCAACGGCTGGTGCACCACCTGGGCGCTGACCGGTGCGCGGGGCACCCACGTGTGTCTGCGCGCCGTCCGCGGGGAGGACATCTGGAGACTGTTCGACGACGAGGGGATCAACCGCCTCGCCGGTGCCCCCGCCGTGTTGAGCACCATCGCGGACGACCCGGCGGCCCGGCCGATCGAGGGGATCCGCATGATCACCGCCGGGGCGCCGCCCTCGCCGACCATCCTGCGCCGCTTCGAGGAGCTCGGGATCGACGTCACCCAGGTGTACGGCCTCACCGAGACCTACGGCCCCTTCACCGTGTGCACCCCGCAGCCCGGCTGGGCCGATCTCGACCCCGACGAGCGTGCCGGCCTCAAGTCCCGCCAGGGCGTCGCGATGATCCACGCCGACACCGTGCGCGTGGTCGAGCGGACCTCGCCCGGGGAGACCCGTCTGATCGACGTGCCTGCCGACGGCGTGACGATGGGCGAGGTCGTGATGACCGGCAACGGCGTCATGAAGGGCTACTTCAACGACCCCGAGGCCACCGCCGCCGCGTTCGCCGGGGGCTGGTTCCACTCCGGTGACCTCGGCGTGATGCACCCCGACGGATACGTGCAGCTGCTCGACCGCGCCAAGGACGTGGTGGTCTCCGGCGGCGAGAACATCTCCACGATCGAGGTCGAGCAGGCGATCGTCTCCCACCCCGACGTCGTGGACTGCGCCGTGGTGTCCATGCCCGACGAGAAGTGGGGCGAGCGGCCCAAGGCCTACGTCGTGGTGCGGCCGGGGTCGCAGCTCGACGAGGCCGGCGTGATCGAGCACTGCCGCACGAAGATCGCCCGATACAAGGTCCCCGGCGCGGTGGAGCTGACCGAGGCGCTGCCCCGGACGTCCACCGGCAAGGTGCGCAAGAACGAACTGCGCGACGCCGCGTGGGCGGGCTGGGAGAAGCGGATCAACTGACCGGGCGAACCCGGCCCCGCCACCGTGACGCCGGTGCCGTTATTGTGTCAGGTAGGACCACAATCCGGTGCGCCCGGTCATGACGGGGGCGCACCCCGCCCCCGACTCGCAGGAGGTCGACGCAGGCCCATGACGAACATCGTCGTACTGATCAAGCAGGTTCCCGACACCTATTCCGAGCGCAAGCTCTCGGACGGGGACTACACCCTGGACCGCGAGGCCGCGGACGCGGTCCTGGACGAGATCAACGAGAAGGCCGTCGAGCAGGCGCTCCAGATCAAGGAGGCCAACGGCGGCGAGGTCACCGTCCTGTGCGCCGGACCGGATCGCGCCACCGAGGCCATCCGCAAGGCCCTGTCGATGGGTGCCGACAAGGCGGTCCACCTCAACGACGAGGGCCTCCACGGGTCCGACGTCGTCCAGACCGCGTGGGCCCTGGCCAACGTGCTGGGCACCATCGAGGGCACCGAGCTGGTCATCGCCGGCAACGAGGCCACCGACGGCCGCATGGGTGCCGTCCCGGCCATCCTCGCCGAGTACCTGGGCCTGCCCCAGCTCACCCACATGCGCACCCTCGAGATCGCCGACGGCGTCGCCAGGGGCGAGCGCGAGACCGACGAGGGCATCTTCGAGGTCGAGGCCTCCCTGCCGTGCGTCGTGTCCGTCGGCGAGAAGATCAACGAGCCGCGGTTCCCGTCCTTCAAGGGCATCATGGCCGCGAAGAAGAAGCCGGTCGAGGTCCTCACCCTGGCCGACGCGAACGTCGAGGCCGGCCAGGTCGGCAAGGACAACGCCGCGTCGACCGTGATCTCCTCCGCCCCCAAGCCGCCGCGTGCGGCCGGTGAGAAGGTCGTCGACGAGGGCGAGGGCGGCAACGACATCGCCAAGTACCTCGTGTCGCAGAAGCTCATCTGACGCGAGCTCACCCCGACCGACTCATCACAGTCTTTTTCAAGGAGAACCCACCATGGCTGAAGTCCTCGTCGCGGTCGAGCACGTCGACGGCGAACTCAAGAAGGTCACCAACGAGCTGCTGACCGCCGCCCGCGCGCTCGGCGAGCCGTCCGCCGTCGTGTTCGGCGAGACCGGCACCGCCGCCGCGCTCACCGACGCCCTCAAGGAGGCCGGCGCGGAGAAGATCTACGTCGCCGAGGGCGACGCGGTGCAGAACTACCTCGTCACCCCCAAGGTCGACGTCCTGGCCGGCCTCGCCGAGCAGGGCGCCGCCGCGATCGTCCTGGCCGCCACCTTCGAGGGCAAGGAGGTCGCGGGTCGTCTCGCGGCGCGCACCGGCTCGGGCGTCCTCACCGACGTCATCGAGATCCGCGAGGACGGCTCCGCCGTCCACTCGATCTTCGGTGGCGCCTACACCGTCGAGGCCACCGTCTCCGGCGACACCCCGATCTACACGGTCCGTCCCGGCTCCGTCGAGGCGTCCCCGGCCGCGGGCGCGGGTGAAGTCGTCGAGGTTCAGGTCCCCGAGCCCGAGAACGCCGCGAAGATCATCTCGCGCAACCCGATCGTCGGTGGCGACCGCCCCGAGCTCACCGAGGCGACCGTCGTCGTCTCCGGTGGACGCGGTGTCGGCTCGGCCGAGAAGTTCGAGGAGGTCGTCGAGCCGCTCGCCGACTCCCTCAAGGGTGCGGTCGGCGCCTCCCGCGCCGCCGTCGACTCGGGCTACTACCCGGGCCAGTTCCAGGTCGGCCAGACCGGCAAGACCGTGTCGCCGCAGCTGTACATCGCCCTAGGCATCTCCGGCGCCATCCAGCACCGCGCCGGCATGCAGACGTCCAAGACGATCGTCGCGGTGAACAAGGACGAGGAGGCCCCGATCTTCGAGATCGCGGACTACGGCATCGTCGGCGACCTGTTCAACGTCGCCCCGCAGCTCACCGAGGCCATCAACGCCCGCAAGTGAGCCCCGCACACCGTGTCTGACGGACGCGACCCGGACCCCGGCACCCCTGCGGTGCCGGGGTCCGGCACATCCGGGCGTATCCTTGCCTGCGATATGCCCACCTTGCGCCCCGTGCACTATCTGGACCACGCCGCGACCACCCCGATGCGTCCGGCGGCCGTCGCCGCCTACGCCGAGGCGGCCTCGGTGGTCGGCAACGCCTCCTCGCTCCACGGCTCCGGTCGCCGCGCGCGGCGACGCGTCGAGGAGGCCCGCGAGTCGCTCGCCCACCACCTCGGGTGTCGCCCCTCGGAGGTGGTGTTCACCTCCGGCGGCACCGAGTCGGACAACCTCGCGATCCTCGGCCAGGCCGCCGCGCACGACGGCGACCTCGTCGCCGTCGGCGCCACCGAGCACCACTCCGTGCTCGACGCCGCAGCCCATCTGGCGACCGGGCGCGGGGGAGAAAAGGAGATCCGGCTCCTGCCCGTCGACACTCGCGGCGCCGTCGTTCCCGACACCGTCCGCGAGCTCGCCGAGGAGGCCGGCCCCCGCCTCGCCCTCGTCGCGACGATGCTGGCCAACAACGAGATCGGTACCCTCGGCGACGTCGCGGCGGTCGCCGGCCACGCCCGCGCGGTCGGCGCCGCGGTCCACACCGACGCCGTCCAGGCCGTGGGGCACGTGCCGGTGGACTTCGCCGCCCTCGGCGTCACCTCGCTGAGCCTGTCCGCCCACAAATTCGGAGGCCCGCTCGGGGTGGGCGCCCTGATCCTCGACCGGGGCGCCGAGTGCGTTCCGATCGGCTTCGGCGGCGGGCAGGAGCGCGATCTGCGCTCCGGGTCGGTGGACGTCCCCGGTGTCGTCGCCATGGCCGTGGCGCTCGACGAGGCCGTCCGCGAGATGGAGGCCGAGACGCGGCGGCTGACCGCGCTGCGGGACCGGCTGATCGACGGCGTGCTCGCCGCGGTCCCCGGTGCTATCGCCAACGGGGGCGGCGAGCGCCTCCCGGGGATCGCCAACATCACCTTCCCCGGATGCTCCGGGGAGTCGCTCATCCTCCTGTTGGACGCCGCCGGGATCGAGTGCTCGACCGGCTCCGCGTGCACCGCCGGGGTCGCCGAGCCCAGTCACGTCCTGCTCGCCCTCGGCGCCGACGACGCCTCGGCCCGGAGCAGCCTGCGGCTCAGCCTGGGGTACACGACGACGGAGGCCGACATCGACGCCGCGATCGCCGCCCTGGGCCCCGCCGCC
>NZ_KV823598.1:0-1320 GCF_001815995.1 Dietzia sp. HMSC21D01
CGCAGCCCCGCACCCGCCGAGACGGATCCTGCCGCCGAGACCGGTCCGTGCACCGAGTCCGCGCCCGCGCCCTCCCGCCCCGTGCTCGGCCGCCGCGCATTGCTCGTGTCCTGCGCGTTCGTGGTGCTGGCGGCCACGGGGGTGCGGCTGTGGGTCGCGGCGGCGGGCTGGTTTTACTGGGACGACCTCATCCTCCACGGCCTGGCCGCCCGGCACGCGTGGCCGGATCCGGACCTGCTGTTCACCGACCACGACGGTCACCTCATGCCCGGCGGGATGGCCCTGGTCTGGCTGTCCGCCCATCTGGCGCCGCTGGACTTCCGGATGCCGCTGCTGCAGATCGCACTGCTCCAGCTGGTCTCCGGCGCGGCGCTGGCCCGCATGCTGTGGGTGCTGCTGTCGGGGCGGACGGCCCTGCTCGTCCCGCTGACGGCGGCATTGGCGATCCCGCTGGGCCTGCCCGCCGCGACATGGTGGGCGGCGGCGCTCAACGCGCTCCCGCTCACCGCCGCGATGGCGTTGGCCGTCGCGTCGATGGCCCTCCTCGCGCGCACGGGCAGGACGCGGCACGCGGTGGGTGCGGCGATGGCCACCGCGCTGGGGCTGCTGTTCGTGGAGAAGGCCCTCATCGTCCCGGCGGTCGCGGCCGTCGTGCTGCTGGGCGGGTGGTGGACGACGAGCGGAACGCGCGCCGACCTGCTCGCACTGTGGCGGCGGACCCGCGCCGCCTGGCTCGCTCAGGCCGTGATCGTGGCGGTGTGGGCGGCGGTCTTCCTCGTCGTCGTCGGCCGTCTCGGCGGGGGCACGCTCGACCCGGACCCGAACGGGGCGGCGAGTGGCGCGGCGAGTGGCGCGACCGGCTCTGTAGGCCCGGCAGACGGGGCGGGAGGCGACGGCGCACCACTGCGGTTCGCGGCTCTGGTCGACCACGCCTACCGGCTGGCAGTCGCGCCGACGCTCGGCGGAGGGCCGTGGCGGTGGGATCGCTGGCACCCCGGTCCGCCGATGGCCGACCCGCCCCTCGCCGCGGTGATCGCCGGAGCGGCCGCGTGCGTGGCCGTGCTGGCGTGGTCGCTGCCCACCCGACGCCGCACCGGCGCGATCTGGGCGGGCGCGGCGCTGTACCCGCTGGTCCCGGTGGTCCTCGTGGCGGTCGGCCGCGCCGGTCCGGACACCGCCGCGGAGATCGTCCAGACGCTGCGCTACCACTCCGAATATCCCGTCGTACTGGCCGCGGCGGCAGCCCTCGCCCTGGCGGCCCCGCGGCGTGGAACCGGGCCGGCGACCCGAGGCGGGCCGCACCGCACGCACATCGCACCG
>NZ_KV823599.1:0-14874 GCF_001815995.1 Dietzia sp. HMSC21D01
GCCCGCCGGCGGGCGGCCGAGCTCACGCAGGTGCCCGAGTCGCCGGAGTTGGGGTCGGAGCTGCGTCGACGGGGTGTCGCGCACGTCGACGACCTGCGGGCGTGGGGCGTGTCCACCCCGCCCGTCGGTGAGGCGTACCGCGGGTGGCTCATCGACCCGGAGTGGGCGGCCGCGCTGGCCGGACGCCTGGTCGAAGCCGTCCGTGTGCACGACCGCGACGACCCCCTCGATCCCGGATTGCCCACGGAGTCCGCGCGTCGCACCCTCGACCTGCCGGATGCCGCACTGCTGGAGGCGGTGCTCGCGGAGCCCGCCGCCGCGTCGCTGCGTACGGAGGGCGGGCGGGTGACGGCCGGCGCGGCTGCGCTACCGGAGAAGGTTCGTTCCGCCGCGGAGCAGGTGGCCGAGCGGTTGCGGGTCGCCCCGTTCGACGCGCCCACCGCCGACGAGCTCGACGAGCTGGGCCTCGGGCCGCGCGAGCTGGCCGCGTGCGGGCGCGCCGGACTGCTGACCGGACTGGGCGCCGGGGTGTGGCTGGGCCAGGACGTCTTCGACGAGGCCGTGCGCCGGCTACGCCAGTTGCCGCAGCCGTTCACCCCGAGCGCGGCTCGGACGCACCTGGACTCCTCGCGGCGCGTGGTGATGCCGCTGCTCGAGGCGCTCGCCGCGCGCGGGCTCACCCGCCGCGAGGGCGACGACGGCCACATCGTCACCTGATCCGGTCGTCAACGGGCGCGGTCGTCGCCCACCTGCTCGGCGTAGGCCTCGCCGCCGCCGCGGGCGTCGCGGCGCTCACGCTGGGGGACCACCACGTACTTCGGGTCCTGCGCCGAGGCCATGCCGGCGTGGAACACCGCCCACCGCGTGCACGCCGAGCCGGCCGCCATCGCCAGGCCGGACACCGCGGACAGCAGTCGACTGCGCCGCCCGAGGACCGCGCCCACCGCACCGGTGCCGGTGAGGATCTGCGCCGCCCGGTGGTACTTCCCGGCCCGGCCCTCGTGCAGCGGCTCCGCGGTGATGCCCATGGACCGCTGCATGATCTGGTCGGCGGTGAGCTCGAGAACGGCTCCGCCCACCGCCAGCCGACGGGCGGGGCCGGTCTCCTCCAGCGGAGTGAGCAGCAGGCCCACCCCGCCGGACGCGGCCGCGGCACTGCCGACGAACACGAACGGCAACTCCCGACGCGCGGCGCTCCAGCTCGGTAGGGACGTGTCGTTGAGCAGCACCGCCGTGTACGACGCGACCGCCGGGGCGACGAGCGCCGCGACGATGCCGGCCGGCCTCGAAGCCCGGGCGATGAGTCCGGTCGGCAGCCGCCGGGCGAGCTTCTCGGGCAGCACCGGCACGATCTCCTCACCGAGCGCCAGGCCCGCGAACGGCCCGTACGCCGAGAGGATCCAGGTGCCCACGCTCATCGGCGACGTGAGCTTGAGGACCCGCAGCATGTGGTGGAACCGTTCGGGGCGCCCCAGGTCGTTGACCAGGAAGTACAGGCTGCCGGTGATCCCGCCCAGCGCGACGATCCGCGCCGAGCGACGCTGGTTGGGCAGCCCGGCCAGGTCCGCGCCGGCCGCGAGGAGCGACGAGCCACCGGCCAGCCCGCCGAGGAAGAGATACGCCGCGATGTCGTACTTCCACGGCGGAGCCTTGACGATCGGTTTGCCGTAGTACGAGCGGAACTCCGCGGGGGGCACCACGAGCTGCTCGCGGCCCCCGCGGCCCTTCCGGCGGGGCCGGGCGCGCTGCCCGGGGTTTTCTGTGACGCCCGCCTTGTCGTCGTCGTGCTCGGCGCGGTTCCCACCGTCGACGGCCATCAGGACCGTCCCCCCGCGGCGAACGCCGCCACGGCGCCGCCCAACAGCGTCACGGCCGCCAGCGCCGCCTGGCGCCACATCGACCCCACGTGCCGCGTCGTCACCACGGGATCCGGCGGCAACCCGTACACCTCGGGGTCGTCGAGCAGGAGGAAGAACGCGCCCGTACCGCCCACGCCGTTGCGGGAGTCGTGACCGTACAGCTGGGCGTTGGGCTCGCCGGCCTCGACCAGCTGGTCCAGCCGGCCAGCCGCGCGCTCGCGGAGCTCGTCGAGATCACCGAACTGGATCGACTCGGTGGGGCACGCCTTGGCGCACGCCGGGGTCTGCCCCTCGGTGAGCCGGTCGTAGCAGAGCGTGCACTTCTGCGCGATGCCCACCGCGGGGTCGCCCGCCGGCCCCGAGCGCCGCTCGATCACGCCGTACGGGCACGCGCTCACGCAGTACCCGCACCCGTTGCAGATGTCGCTCTGCACCACGACCGTGCCGAACTCGGTGTGCATGAGCGCACCGGTCGGGCACACGTCGACGCACGCCGCGTGGGTGCAGTGCTTGCACACGTCCGACTCCATGAGCCAGCGGAAGTCGGTGGACTCGCCGGCGTCGGGGGAGTCACCGGGCAGGGTCGGCGCCGGCATACCCAGGTCGACGGGCGCACTCGGCGCCGACGCGACGGACGCGCCCGCCACCCGCGCGGGCACCTCCTGCTCGATAAAGGCGACGTGCCGCCACGTGGACGCCCCCAGCGCCCGGGTGTTGTCGTAACTCATCCCCGACAGCTCGATGCCGTCCTCGGGGATGAGGTTCCACTCCTTGCACGCCACCTCGCAGGCCTTGCAGCCGATACACACGCTGGTGTCGGTGAAGAAGCCCTTGCGCGGCGGCGGATCCGAGTAGCCGTTGTCCCCGGCCGGGTCGATGTCCCCAAAGAAGGACCGTCCGAGGTCGGACAGAAAGGCGGACATGGCTTTAGCTCTCCGTTCCCGGTTCGGTGGGCGCGCCGGCGCGGCGACGGTACCCCTCGACGAACTCGAGCAGCGCGGGGCCACGCGGGCGTCTTCCCGCGACGATGTCACAGCTCGTCGCCTTGGTCGCGGGGATGGACACGTTGGGGTCGAGTTGCTGCGGCAACAGGTCGTTGGCCGGGTCGCCGATGCTCACGCCGTTGCCACCCCAGTGGTAGGGCAGCCCGATCTGGTGAAGTGTCCGACCGTCGATCTGCAGCGGCGTCATCCGACGGGTCACCAGCACGCGGGCCTCGATCGCGGAACGGGCGGTCACGATCGTGGCCCACCCGCCGTTGACAAGGCCCCGCTCACGCGCGAGCTCCGGGGAGATCTCACAGAAGAACTCCGGCTGCAGCTCGGACAGGTACGGCAGCGTCCGGCTCATGGCCCCCGCCGTGTGGTGCTCGGTCAGTCGGTAGGTGGTGAAGACGAACGGGAACACGTCCGTCCCCGGATCCCCGTGCCCCGGCTGCGTCTCGTTGTACCGACCCGGCCGGATCGACCGGGCGGGGTTGGCGTCCCTGCCCGGATAGATCGGGTTGGCCACTGGCGACTCCGGCGGCTCGTAGTGCGCGGGCAGCGGACCGTCGGCGAGCCCACGGGGAGCGTAGAGCCAGCCCACGCCGTCGTCCTGCATGATGAACGGCTGCGCGCCACCGATCGCCTCCGGACCCACCGCCCCCGCGGGTGGGGTGTAGTCGGGAGACTTGTCGGCCTCGAAGTCGGGCACGTCGTCACCCACCCACCGGCCGGCGCCGTCGTTCGCATCCGGGTCCCAGTGGATCAGCGCCTTGCGCTCGCTCCACGGCCGGCCCTCCGGGTCCGCCGAGGCACGGTTGTAGATGATGCGCCGGTTGGCGGGCCAGGCCCATCCCCACTCCGGGGCGACCGGGCCCTGCTCGTGCCGGGACTTGCGCCGCGCGGCCTGGTTCACGCCGTCGGCGTAGACGCCGCAGTAGATCCAACAGCCGCATGCGGTCGAGCCGTCCGGTTTGAGCTGCGTGTACGTGGACAGCGGCTCGCCGTCGGGGCCGCGGCCGTTGATCTCGGCGAGCACGGCTTCGGCGTCCGGCTCGTCCACCGTGCCGGGTTCCATGGGGTAATCCCACGTCAGGTCCAGTAGCGGCCGGTCACGCGGATCGGTGGAGCCGGCCAGCTTCTCCTTGAGACGACGCCCGAGGTGGTAGTAGAACCACAGCTCGCTGCGCGCGTCTCCCGGCGGCTCGACGGCCTGGTGCCGCCACTGCAGGAGTCGCTGGGTGTTGGTGAACGTGCCTTTCTTCTCCACGTGGTTGGCGGCGGGGAAGAAGAACACCTCGGTGCCGATGTCCTCGGTGCGCATCTCACCGGTCTCGATCTCCGGCCCGTTCTTCCAGAAGTCGGCCGACTCGATCATGACGAGGTCGCGGACGACCAACCAGTCGAGATTGGCCAGCCCGGCGCGCTGCATCCGCCCGTTCGCGGTGCCCACCGCCGGGTTCTCACCCACCAGGAAGTAGCCGCCGCCGCCCTCGTTGACCTGGCGCTGCACGGTCGCGGTCGAGTCGGCCTTGTCCGTGAGCTTGGGCAGATAGCCGTAGGCGAAGTCGTTGTCCTCGGTGGCCGCGTCACCCCACCACGCCTTGAGCAGGCTGACCGTGTACGAGCGCATGTTGCCCCAGAATCCCTGTGCCTCGTCGTCGGTGCCGATGTAGCTGTCCAGATCCGGCTGGCTGTGCGCGTCCGGAGAGGGCAGGTAACCGGGCAGCAGGTCGAACAGCGTTGGGATGTCGGTGGAGCCCTGGATGCTCGCGTGTCCGCGCAGCGCCATGATGCCGCCGCCGGGCCGGCCGATGTTGCCGAGCAGCAACTGTAGGATCGCGGCCGTGCGGATGTACTGCACGCCCACGGTGTGCTGGGTCCAGCCGACCGCGTAGCAGAACGCCGACGTGCGTTCCCGCCCCGAGTTCTCGGTCAGCGCCCGGGCGACGCGGTGGAAGTCGTCGGTCGCGATGCCGCAGGTGCGCTCGACCATCTCCGGCGTGTAGCGGCTGAAGTGCCGCTTGAGGATCTGGAAGACGCACCGCGGGTGCTGGAGGGTCTCGTCTACGTTCGGATCGGTGGTGGTCGCCGAGGCGCGGGCGCCGCCGGCGCCGGGGGCTTCCGCGGGCTCGTCGTCCGAGTCGTCCTCACCCGAGCCGCTCTCGTCCGGTATGTCGTTGCCGCGACCCTCGTACTGCCATGACTCGAAGTCGTACGTCCGGTCCCCGCTGTCGAACCCGGAGAACAGGCCCGCCAGGTCTTCGGTGTCGAGGAACTCCTCGCCGATGATCGTCGACGCGTTGGTGTAGGCACGAACGTACTCGTGGAAGTAGGAGTCCGTGGTCAGGACGTGGTTGATCAGCCCGCCGAGGAACGCAATGTCCGAGCCGGCGCGGATCGGCACGTGCACGTCCGCGAGGGCGCTGGTGCGCGTGAACCGCGGGTCCACGTGGATGACGGTCGCGCCGCGCCGCTTGGCCTCCATGACCCACTGGAAACCGACGGGGTGGGCCTCGGCCATGTTGGAGCCCTGGATGACGATGCAGTCAGCGTTGGCCAGATCCTGCTGGTAGTTCGTGGCACCACCACGCCCGAGCGAGGTTCCCAGACCGGGAACGGTGGAGGAGTGTCAAATTCTGGCCTGGTTCTCCACCTCGATGGCGCCGAGCGCCGTGTAGAGCTTCTTCATGAGGTAGTTCTCCTCATTGTCCAGCGTCGCCCCGCCGAGGCTGGCTAGGCCGCGGGTGCGCCGGACCGTGTCGCCCTTGTCGTCCGTGTCCTCCCAGAACTCTTCCCGCGACGCCAGGACGCGCTCGGCGACCATGTCCATCGCCGTCTCGAGGTCCAGTTCCTCCCACTCTGTGGCGTACGGCTTGCGGTGGAGGACCGTGGTGATGCGCCCGGGGTTGGTCACGAGTTGCTTGCTCGCAGATCCCTTGGGGCACAGGCGACCGCGCGAGATGGGGCTGTCGTCATCCCCCTCGATCTGGACGACCTTGCCGTCGGAGACATAGACGTCCTGGCCGCACCCGACCGCGCAGAACGGGCAGACGCTCTTGACTACCCCGTCGGCCGTCTTCGTACGAGGGGTGATCTCCAGCGAGCGGCGCGAACGGGTGGCACTGCCGCGACCGAGCAGGTCGGACCCGGCCAGCTGGCGCAAGACTGGCCAGTTGAGCGGCGAGCCGTACCTCGCCAGCTCGGGCCCGGACCCCCGGGGCCGATCCGGCCCGGACTGCTGGTCCTCCGTCTCCGACATGCCACCTCCCGTACTCGCGTACGGGCCCCATGTAACGCGAGCCCCCCGGGCCCCGCAACCGAATCACCGTCGGACTTGCCCGGTCGCGGGCGGGCGGTGACCGACCCTTCCCCGGAACGCCGCCGACCCGCATCATGGTGGCGTGGACGAGCAGACTCAGGCCGATTCCGGAGCGTTGGCGACCGTCGGGCTCATGGCCGACCCCGGAGTGCCCCGCCGGGTCGCGGTGGCGATCGCGGACGACCTCGCCGACGACCTGACGCGCGAACTGGGGGGACGCTGGAGGGTGGAGGTCGACCAGGAAACCCTCCCGCTGGGGCCGGAGGGAGAGATCAGGCTCACCGAGCACGCCCCCCGCTTGCTGCGGCAGCACGGGTGGGACTTCGTGCTCTATCTGACGGACCTGGCGACCCACCCCGACGGTGTGCCGGTGTTGTACGACGTCAGCGGCTCGACCGCGGCCGCCCTGGTGTGCGTGCCGGTGCTGGGGGTCTTCCGCGTGCGGTCGAAGGTCCGCGAGCTGGCGCTCCGGCTGGTGCGTTCGGGAACCCGCCGCGAAGGAATGGGTGTGCCCGGCACCGACGACCTGCCCCCGGCGCACCGGCGCGGGCTCGTCAACAAGGCCCGCCTGCTCGCGGGCATGGTGCACAACAACCGGCCCGCCCGGATGGTGACGGCCCTGTCCGGCGTCGTGGCCGCCGGCGCGGGCTCGGGCGCCTTCGGCATCTTCTACGGCAGCATCGCCGCGCTGGCGGTGGAGCTGCACGCGCTCAGATTGCTGCTCATCAGCGTGATGGGGGTTCTCACGCTGGTCGCGTGGCTCATCCTGCGCAACGGGCTCTGGACCCGGCGGGACGACGAGTTCACCCCTGGCAACCGCCGGATGGACAACGCGGCCACGGTGCTGACCGTGGGGGTCGGCGTGGGCATCATGTTCGTCGCACTCCTAGCGGCGATGTTCGTCCTGGCGCTCACCGTGATGGACGCTGACTACCTGGGGACGCAGCTCGGTCGCCCCACGGTCCTGCTCGACTACGTCCACCTGGCGTGGCTTTCCAGCTGCCTGGGTGCATTCGCCGGCGCCCTGGGGTCGAACTTCGACGACGAGAACGTGGTGCGCGAGTCCACCTACAGCCTGCGGTGGCACGAGCGCCGCAAGATGTTCGACAGCTATCAGAGCCGTGAGGGCGACCCCGACGAGCAGCAGGAGCAGCAGCGGATCGAGCGCGAGCACGAGGACGACGACAACGACGACGACAACGACGACGGCGACGACGACAACGCCGCCCGCGGCCGCGGAGAGGAGAGCCACGGCGAGCAGGGCCGCGGCGAGCACCCCGGTGGCGACACGGCCGCCGGCGGTGACGAGCGCCGAGAGGTCGACGACGACAGGGCCTCGGACCGAGGGGGCGTCATCGCAGACAGCGACTCCGAGTCCTCTCGGCAGGTGGAGGATGACCGGTCGAGAGGGTAGACAAGGGGCATGACCGCCGCACCCGCCGACCTCGCCCCCGTGAACGACGCCACCACGACCGCGCCGCCGCTGCCCCGCGCGTGTGGGCCGCTGTCCGACGCGGTGATCGGGGCGCTGTCGACCGGGCGCACGGGCGGCCTGCCGGCGGTGCCGGCCGACGTCGAGCCGCTGGGCCGCGACCTGCAGCTGACGCTCTACACGTTGTACGAGCTGCACTACCGGGGCTTCGATGGCGTCGATGCCGAACTCGAGTGGGACCCGGAGCTCCTGCGGATGCGTCGAGACCTCGAGCGGGTGTTCGTCGAGCACCTGCGCGGCGCGGTCGAGCCGGGCGACGACCCGGTGGCCGAGATGGACGCGATGTCGGTCGAGGCCACCTCCGGCACCGGCCCGTCGTGGTACTTCAAGGACGAGGGCACCTGGGATCAGATCCGCGAGTACTTCGCCCACCGCTCGCTGTACCACCTCAAGGAGGGGGATCCGCACGCGTTCGCGATCCCGCGGCTGCAGGGTCAGGCCAAGGCGTCGTTCGTGGCCGTCGAGTTCGACGAGTTCGGTGGTGGCCGCGGAGATCGCGTCCACCAGCAGTTGTGGGCGGACCTCATGAGCGCGGCCGGGTTGGACCCGTCGTACCTCGGCTATATCGACCGGGTGAGCGCCGAGACGCTGTCGACGGTCAACCTCATGTCGATGTTCGGCCTGCACCGGTCGCTGCGCGGCGCCGCGATCGGGCACTTCGCGGCGATCGAGATCACCTCCTCGCCGGGGTCCGCGCGCCTGGTGGCGGGCCTGCGACGGATGGACGCTCCCGAGGAGTGCGTGCACTTCTACGCCGAGCACGTCGAGGCCGACGCGGTCCACGAGCAGGTCATGCGCCACGACGTGGTGGGCGACCTGGTCGGACGCGAGCCCGCGCTCGCCGCTGACATCGTGTTCGGGATGCGGGCGCTCGACTACCTCGACGACCTCGCGGCCGAGAAGATGCTCGCGGCGTGGAAGCGCGGCGAGTCCTCGCTCCTGCCCTGACGCGCCTCGCGCCCCCGCCCACCCGTGCGCGGCGGCGGGGCAGACGTAGCCACCGCCCCACATCCGCTACTCCCGCTCCCGGTCCGCTACTCCCACAGGGGTAGCGGATCCCTACTCGGGGTAGCGAATTCCTGGGTGGGTGGTCAGCCCTGCGCGTCGTCCGTGTCAGTGGGGCGCACCTTGCGACGGTGGCTGGTGTCGCACAGCGGGTAGTTCTTGCTGCGCCGACACGCGCACACCGCCACCATGAAGCGGTCCGAGCACACCCGGTGCCCGTCGGGCGTGGTCATGTCGACCGGTCCCTCGACCAGGATGGGGCCGCCCGGCACGATCCGTACGCGCCGGGCGTCGCGCGTCGCGCCGTTTCCGTCGCCGGCCGAGCCGCTGGCCCCGCGGGCGTCGCGCGTGCCGCGCTCAGCTGCGGTCAACGCGGATCACCACCAGCTCCTCCTCACGCCGCCCGGGCTCGAGCAGGCCGGCGGCCTCGAGGCGCTCGGCGTACGAGGTCATGACGGGCCCGAAGTCGACGGTGCGCGTGGCGATCGGCCGCGCGGTGAATCCGACCTCCTCCATCCTGCGGACTGTCTCCGGCGGGTCGGAGAACTCCGAGTGCACGATGAGCATGGTCCCCCCGGGCGCGAGCAGGTCGGGGGCGAGCTCGCACAGTTCGTCGAGCACGACCCGCCCGTTGGCGCCCGCGTCCCAGGCGCGGTTGGGGCCGGTGCCCTCGAGCGGGGCGTCGGAGGGGACGTACGGCGGGTTGGACACCACCACATCGAAGGGCCCGGCGTAGCGGGCGTCGGCCAGCGTGCCGAGGCGGACGTCGACGTCGACGCCCGCCCGCTCCGCGTTGCTTGACGCGCAGGCGACGGCGGCGGGGGAGATGTCGTAGGCGACCACCTCGCGGGCGCCCTTGAGCGCGGCCTCGATGGCGAGGATGCCGCTGCCCGTACAGATGTCGAGCACGCGCTTACCGGCGACCACGTCGCAGTCCTCGAGTGCGTCGCAGAGCAGCCAGGAATCATCTTGCGGCGCGTACACGCCGTCGTCGACCTCGATATGGGCGAACCGGGTCTGGGTCATCGGGGCCTCCGGTTGAGCAGGGGGTCAGATGTTGCCCAGTCAATCTGTGAGGGCCGGCGCCTGCAACCGATGTGACCGCGCGAGACGGAGCTGCTATTGCCAGTAGAGGCCGCCGGGCACGTCCGCGCCGCCGGTGAGCCTGCAGGTCAGGACGGTGCCGTCGGCGCCGGTCACGGCGAGGCCCTCCTGGGCGCACGGCCCGCCGGGGCGTGGCTGGCCGACGGCCTCCGCGAGTCCGCCCCCGCCCTCGCCGGCCTCGGGGACGGATCCTGCGCGGGGCAGCCACAACGGGCCGGCGCCGCGGGGATCCTCGGTGCAGAACAGCGCGGATCCGTCCTCGGCCTGGGCGACCTCGCCGAGCATCTGGCACGGCCCGCCGGCGCCCACGACGTTCGCGGGCAGCTGCGGAGGAGGTGCGGGCGCCGCGGGTGCGGCGGTGGTGGTCGGCGCGGACACCGGTTCCGCGGTGTCGCGGGTCGGCGTGGGGGACGAGGGGGTCGACGACGACGAGGTGCTCGACGTCGTCGCCGGCGGGGCGACCGGTTCGCCGTCCGGGTCGGCGGAACAGGCCGAGAGTGCGACCCCGGCCGCCATCGCGAGTGCGATGACGGCCGGGACACGGCGACGTCCCGAGGTGGTGGGCCGGTGGTTCGTCGCGGTGGGGTTCATTCGATCCTCTGTGGTGCGCTGGTCAGGCCCCGATGATGAAGGCCTCGAGCTCGGCGCGGGCCTTGTCGTCCGCCATCTGCTCCGGCGGGGACTTCATGAGGTACGCCGAGGCCGGCAGGATCGGTCCGCCGATGCCGCGGTCCTTGGCGATCTTGGCCGCGCGGACGGCGTCGATGATGATGCCCGCCGAGTTGGGCGAGTCCCACACCTCGAGCTTGTACTCGAGGTTGATGGGGGCGTCACCGAACGCACGTCCCTCGAGACGAACGTACGCCCACTTGCGGTCGTCGAGCCACTCCACGTAGTCCGAGGGGCCGATGTGCACGTTGCGGTCGTGGACCTTGTTCTTGAGCGAGCCCTCGAGGTTGGAGGTCACGGCCTGGGTCTTGGAGACCTTCTTGGACTCGAGGCGGTCCCGCTCGAGCATGTTCTTGAAGTCCATGTTGCCGCCGACGTTCAGCTGGTACGTGCGGTCCAGTGCGACGCCGCGGTCCTCGAAGAGCTTGGCCATCACGCGGTGGGTGATGGTGGCGCCGACCTGGCTCTTGATGTCGTCGCCGACGATCGGGACGCCCGCGGAGCGGAACTTCTCCGCCCACTCGGGGTCGGAGGCGATGAACACGGGCAGGGCGTTGACGAACGCGACGCCGGCGTCGATCGCGCACTGCGCGTAGAACTTGTCGGCCTCCTCCGAGCCGACGGGCAGGTAGCTCACCAACACGTCGACCTCGGCGTCGCGCAGGGCCTGCACGACGTCGACGGGCTCGGCGGCGGACTCCTCGATGGTCTCGCGGTAGTACTTGCCCAGGCCGTCGAGGGTGGGGCCGCGCTGCACGGTCACGCCGGTGGGCGGGACGTCGCAGAGGGTGATGGTGTTGTTCTCGGAGGCGCGGATGGCCTCGGCGAGATCCATGCCGACCTTCTTGCCGTCGACGTCGAACGCGGCGACGAACTGCACGTCATTGACGTGGTAATCACCGAACTTCACGTGCATGAGGCCGGGGACGATCGAGTCGATCGCCGCGTCCTTGTAGTACTCCACGCCCTGCACGAGCGAGGACGCACAGTTGCCGACGCCGACGATCGCGACGCGCACCTTCTGGTCGGTCATTGGGGTTCTCCTTGTGATGGGTTCTCTGTCCGGATGAGCTCGTTGATCCACCGCAGCTCGCGCTCGCTGGTCTCGAGCCCGAGCAGGGTGAGCTGCCGGGCGTATCGCAGTTCGGTGGGGCCGGTGCGTGCGGCGGCGTCACGCTGACCCTCGCGCCGCTCCTCCAGGACCCGACGCCGGCCCTCCAGCAACCGCACCCGGGCGGGGCCGGGCGTGCGATCGAAGAACGCCAGGTGGACGCCGAAGCCGTCGTCGGTGAACGACGATGCCCCGGGTTCGTCGAGCAGGGTCGCCAGCGTCTCCTTGCCGCGCGTGGTGATGCGGTAGGTCTTGCGACCGCGCCGCGCGGTGGCGGGCGGCCGGGTGGCGGTGGCGGCCGAGGAGTCCTCGACGATGTCGCCCTGGTGTTGGAGGCGACGCAGCGTCGGATAGAGGGAGCCGAAGGACACCGTCCGGACCGTCCCGAGCATCTCGGACAGCCGCTTGCGCAGCTCGTACCCGTGCATCGGCCGCTCGTCGAGCAGCCCCAGGATGGCCAGTTCCAGCACTCCACCTCCCCCTTCCCACGTCGGTCGTGCCTGCGGATGTCATGCGACGGTCACCGATCGTACACCCGCTGATGTATCGGACCGATATACCGCCGTGTGGCATCGGCTCGACGTGTAGCCCGATGCCCCGGCGGGGGCCGTAGGCTGGGGTCGTGGACCAGGCCGACTCCCGCTTCCCGCGACCCGGCCCCCCGCCGGGGCCGGAGGACCCCACCGGCCGTGCGGCGCTGCGGCACCGCCGGGTGGTGGACTTCGCGCTGCGCCGTCGCGGCGTCCTGGCGTCCCTGCGCGAGGGCGGACTGTCGCTGCGCGAGGTCTGCGACGCGGACGTCTACCTCCTGCGCGCGGCCGGCTTCCACGGCGTGGTCACCGAGACCGTGTGCCCCGTCTGCCGCAAGGAGAACCTCACCGAGGTGTCCTGGGTGTTCGGCGACGACCTGGGCCCGGCGTCCGGTTCCGCCCGCGGTGCCGACGAGATCGAGCAGCTCGCCCTGTCCCACGACGAGTTCACCGTCCAC
The DNA here is from genome assembly GCF_001815995.1 of Dietzia sp. HMSC21D01. Classification (NCBI taxonomy): domain Bacteria; kingdom Bacillati; phylum Actinomycetota; class Actinomycetes; order Mycobacteriales; family Dietziaceae; genus Dietzia; species Dietzia sp. HMSC21D01. The sequence goes on from NZ_KV823599.1 coordinate 12,534, forward strand.
GTCGTCGAGGTGTGCCGCAGCTGCTCGTGGAACCACCTCGTCGAGTCCTATGAGGTGGGGCTCACGCCGGGGACCGGAAAGCGCGTACGACGGGCGGCGAGAGAGCTCCGACGCCACCGCTGAACACCCCGCCCGGCGCCCGACGACGCCTCCGGAGTACAGCGTCGGCGACCTTTTCGTACACAATGGTCGCCAGAGCACCGCCGCCGGGGGCCTTCCGGATCGGTCGGATCGGCTCGCGGGAGGGTAGAGCATGGCGCAGAACGGCAGGACGGGTAAGGCCGCCGACGAGGGCCGGGGCAGGGCCTCGGAACAGACCGGTTGGGTCCGTCGCCATCCGATCTGGACGACGGTGATCCTCCTCGCCGTCGTCCTCCTCGTCGTCCCCCTGACGGTCGCGGTCGTGACCTACAACCGCACCGAGATCCCCGAGCCCGGCAGCGTCCGCACGGAGCAGATCTCGGAGATCTACCAGAGCGACGGCACCACGATGATCGGCCGCATCGTCCCGCCCGAGGGCAACCGCACGCTCATCGAGCTCGACGTGGTGCCGGTTCACGTGCGCAACGCGGTCATCGCCGCCGAGGACCGCTCCTTCTACACCAACGAGGGCTACGACCCGACCGGCATCGGCCGCGCGGTGATCGGGCAGATCACCGGCGAGTCCAGCGCGGGCGGCGGCTCCACCATCACGCAGCAGTACGTCAAGAACACGATGGTCGGTGACGCGCCCACCTACGAGCGCAAGGCCAAAGAGATCATCATCGCCGCCAAGATGACGAACGAGTGGTCCAAGGACCAGATCCTCGAGGCCTACCTCAACACCATCTACTTCGGCCGCGGCGCCTACGGTATCGCCGCCGCCTCCACCGCCTACTTCAACAAGCCCGTCGAGGCGCTGACGGTGGAGGAGGGTGCGCTGCTGGCCGGCGTCATCCAGTCGCCCTCCGCCCTCGACCCGCTCAACAACCGCGAGGCCTCCGAGCGACGGTGGAACTACGTCATGGACGGCATGCGCGACATGGGCGCCATCGACGCGCAGCAGCGCGGCAACGCCGTGTTCCCGCAGGTCGTCGAGGACCCGCAGGCCGTCGAGCAGAACGTCGGCGACCCCACCAACGGCCCGATCCGTCGACAGGTGCTCGCCGAGCTCGCCCAGTCCGGGATCGACGAGCAGATGCTCAACACCCGCGGTCTCAAGATCATCACCACGATCGACCCCAAGACCCAGGACGCCGTCGTCAACGCGGCGCGCTCCAACATGCAGGGCGAGAGCCCGGACAACCGTACGGCGGTGGTGTCGATCAACCCGCGCACCGGCGGCGTGATCGGCTACTACGGCGGCGAGGAGGCCGAGGGCTGGGACTACGCCAACGCCCCGCTGCAGACCGGTTCGACGTTCAAGATCTTCGGCGTCGCCGCCGCCCTCGAGCAGGGCATCGGCCTCGGCACCCAAATCTCCTCCGCGCCGGTCACCACGGGCAACGTCACGGTCACCAACGTCGACGGCCGGTCCTGCGGCTCCTGCTCGATCTCCCAGGCGCTGCTGATGTCGCTCAACACCTCGTTCATCCGCCTGCAGCGGATGCTCGACAACGGCGCCAACGACGTCCGCGACATGGCGCACCGCACGGGCATCCCCAAGCAGATCCCGGGTCTGCCGTGGGAGACCCTGAGCGAACAGGGCGAGGACCCGTACGACGGCCTCATCCTGGGCCAGTACCCCATCCGCGTCCGTGACATGGCGACCGGCCTGGCGACCTTCGCCGCCGAGGGCGTCCACCGGCCTACACACTTCATCGAGCGGGTCGAGACCGCCGACGGCGAGGTGCTCCTTGACAACTCGTCGATCGAGGGCGAGGAGGTGGTCGAGGCCGACGTCGCCAACAACCTCACGTCCGCGATGCAGCCCATCGCCGCCTACTCGAACGGCCACGCGCTGGCCGGCGGGCGCCCCTCGGCGTCCAAGTCCGGTACCACCCAGCTCGGCGACACCGGCTACAACAAGGACGCCTGGTTCGTCGGCTACACCCCGTCGATCGCCACCGCGGTCTGGGTCGGCACCGACGACAACAAGCCGCTGCTCAACGCCTGGGGCGGCACGATGTACGGGGCCTCCGTGCCCGCCGACATCTGGAAGTCGGCCATGGACGGTGCGCTATCCGGCACCGACTGGGAGTCCTTCCCCGAGCCCGGCTACATCGGCGGTCAGGCCGGCCGCTCCTCGTGGGAGTCCTCCGGAACCGGCTCGGGCACCGCGGGCGGTACCGGGACCGGCGGCACCGCTCCCCAGCCGAGCGTCGCGCCCGCACCCGTCCAGCCCGCCCCCGCCCCGCAGGCC
>NZ_KV823600.1:0-2351 GCF_001815995.1 Dietzia sp. HMSC21D01
GAGGTCGGCGACCCCCGCCCGGCCGGTGGCGCGCTGGTCACCCCGTCCGGCGGCGTCGCGGAGCCCGCGGAGACCACGCGCCAGCAGCGCGTGTCCGCCACGCTCACCGCCCCGCACGACATGACCGCGTTCGCGCTGGTCTCCGGGGACCACAACCCGATCCACGTCTCCGACACCGCGGCCGAGCTGGCCGGGCTGGGTGGCGTGATCGTCCACGGCATGTGGCTCTCGGCCGCCGCGCAGCACGCCGTGCAGGCCTCGGACGGCAAGACCCCCGCGCTGCGGATCGCCGGCTGGACCGCCCGCATGCTCGCCCCGGTCCGCCCGGGCGACCACATCACCGTCCGCGCCGTGCAGACCGGCCGCCACGCCGGCGGCCAGGTCCTCGAGGTCACGTGCACGGTCGACGGCGCCACCGTCATGGCCGCGACCGCGCTCACCGAGGCCCCTCGCACCGTCTACGCGTTCCCCGGCCAGGGCATCCAGGCCAAGGGGATGGGCATGGAGGGGCGCACCCGCTGCCCCGCCGCCCGCGAGATCTGGGACCGCGCCGACAAGCACACCCGTGAGGCCCTGGGCTTCTCGATCCTGGCGCTTGTCCGCGACAACCCGACCGAGGTCACCGTCCGCGGCGAGGTCCACCGGCATCCCGACGGCGTGCTCTACCTGACCCAGTTCACCCAGGTCGCGATGGCGTGCCTCGCGGTCGCCCAGCGCGCCGAGCTCGAGGCCGACGGCCTGCTCGTCGACGGCGCCTACTTCGCCGGCCACTCGATCGGCGAGTACGACGCCCTGGCCGCCATCTCCGGCGTGCTCGAGCTCGAGCCGCTGCTGGAGATCGTGTTCCAGCGTGGCTCGACCATGCACCAGCTGGTCCCGCGTGACGCGCAGGGGCGCTCGGACTACCGCATGGCCGCCATCCGCCCGTCGCAGATGGGCATCTCGGACGAGGACATCGCGGAGTGGGTCGCCGACGTGGCCCGCGAGTCCGGCGAGTTCATCGAGATCGTCAACTACAACCTGGCGGGCTCGCAGTACGCGCTGGCCGGCACGGTCGCCGGCTGCGCCGCGCTGGAGAAGGCGGTGAACCGGGAGCTCGAGCGCTCGGGCGGCAAGAACGCCTTCATCCTGGTGCCCGGCATCGACGTGCCGTTCCACTCCACGGTGCTGCGCGGCGGCGTCCCGGACTTCCGGGCCACCCTCGACGCGCTGATCCCCGAGGACGTGGACATCTCGGTGCTCGTCGGCCGCTACATCCCGAACCTCGTGCCGCGCCTGTTCAGCCTCGAGCGCGACTTCGTGCAGGAGATCGCCGACCTCGTGCCGGCGGAGGCCCTGGACGACGTCCTCGCGAACTGGGACGCCTGGGCCGCCACGCCCACGCGCCTGGGCCGCCTACTGCTCGTCGAGCTGCTGGCCTGGCAGTTCGCGAGCCCGGTCCGCTGGATCGAGACGCAGGAGCTGCTGTTCACGCCGATCGAGCGTGGCGGCCTCGGCGTCGAGCAGTTCATCGAGGTCGGTGTGGCCAACGCCCCGACCGTCGCGAACCTCGCCTCCAAGACCCTCGACCTGCCCACCCACCGCGGGCCGCGCGCCCAGGTGATCAACGTCGAGCGCGACTCGGCGACGCTGTACGGCACCCTGCCGCCCAGCGTGGAGGTCGACGACGACGAGACGGACACCGGCACCGGTTCCGCCTCCACCCCGGCCGCCGGTCAGGCGGCCCCCACAGACCCCGCACCGGCCGTCAACACCCCCGGCACGGCCGGTGCGGACCGATCCGAACCGGCAGACCCGGCTGCCGCCGCCCCCGGCGCTCCCCGCCCGGACGACCTGGAGTTCGGCGCACCCGCCGCCACCCGCATGCTGGTGGCGCTGCGCACCAAGGTCCGCCCCGAGCAGATCGCCGCCGGCGACTCCATCGAGACGCTGTGCGACGGCGTGTCCTCGCGCCGTAACCAGCTGCTGCTGGACCTCGGCACCGAGCTGAGCCTGGGCGCCATCGACGGCGCCGCCGAGGCGGACTTCCCGACCCTCGCCGACCAGGTCTCGCGCCTGGCCCGCGGCTACGCCCCCTTCGGCCCCGTCCTGTCGGACGCGGTCGGGGAGGCCCTCCGCGCGGTCCTGGGCCGCAGCGGCAAGCGCCCGGCGTACATCACCGAGCGCGTGACCGGCGCATGGGAGCTCGGCGCGGGCTGGGCCCACCACGTGACCGCCGAGATCGCGTTGGGCACCCGTGAGGGCGCCTCGATCCGCGGTGGTGACCTCGCGACCCTCGACGCCTCGGGCGTGAAGGACGTCGCCGGCCTGGACGCGCTCATCGACGCGGCCGTGCAGGCGGTCGGCGCCGC
>NZ_KV823601.1:0-1355 GCF_001815995.1 Dietzia sp. HMSC21D01
CGGCGTCCGGCCGCGTGCCGGGTGGCGTGGATCAGGTGGTGGCCGCCCCGGATCGGGTCGGGTGCCGCGCCGGATCAGGTCAGGCGCGGTCCGCGCGCCCACGGGCGAGGACCGCGTCGACGCTGTAGCGGCCGGGGCCGACCAGCACGAAGACGGCGGCGGCGAGTCCGACCACGGCGATGAGCTCCCGGCCGTTGTCGGAGACGTGGACGCCGGAGCCGAGGTGGACGGTGAAGAACGCGCCGATCATGACGACGACGACGAGGACGGCGACCAGGGGGGTGAGCAGTCCCAGGATGAGCAGGATGCCTCCCACGAGCTCGATCACGCCGACGACGGCGGTGGCGGCCGTGGCCCCGGGGGCGCCGACTCATTACGTGTCGTGTCAACTATGCCGCTATAGTGGGGCTATGGCAGATCAGGCTCGGAATCACCAGGTGCGATGGCTGGACAACGAGGAGAAGGCCCTGTGGCGGGACTACCTCGCCGTCCAGGGCCGCCTCCACCTGGAGATCCAGCGAGACCTCAAGGCCTCGTCCGACCTGACCGAACCCGAGTTCGAAGTGCTCGTCTACCTGAGCGAGGCGGACGGCCCGCAGCGCATGACCGCCCTCGCCGACGTCCTCATGTGGGAGCGCAGCCGCCTCTCCCACCAGGTGAGCCGGATGATCAAGCGCGGCCTCGTGCAGCGGACCACCTGCCCCGAGGACGGCCGGGGCGCGTTCGTCTCCGCTACCGGCGAGGGGATGCGGGCCATCGAGCAGGCCGCCCCGGACCACGTCGCCACCGTGCGTCGGGAATTCCTCGACCGCCTCGGCGAAGACGACAAGCGGGAGCTCGCCCGGCTGCTCGCCAAGGTGCGGGGCGCCGACGGGGCTGAGGCGACTCGGCGATCCGCCGGCGCGGGCGTACCCTCAGGGGCGTGAACGCAGTGTCCGTGGTGGTCATGGTGCTCCTCGCGGGGCTCGCCCTCGTCATCGCCGGGACCGGCGTCGCCGCCCTGGTCGGCATGCTCCCCGGCAACGGGGTCCTGGGCGTCCGCACGCCGGAGACCCGCCGCTCCCCCGAGGCGTGGGAACTCGCCAACCGGGCCGCCGGTCCCGCGTTCCTCGGCTCCGGTCTCGTGCTCCTGCTCGGTGCGCTCGCCCTGGGACTGATCGGCGGATGGGTGGGCGGCCTCGTCGTCGTCGTCTCCGTCGTCGGTTCCCTCGCCCTGCTCAGCGTCGCCGGCCTCGCCGGGGCACGCGCGGCGGCGATCTGGGCCGCCGCCGAGGACGGTGACCAGGCCGGATGTGGCTGCGGCCCCGACGGTTGCGGCGGTCACTCCGGCACGAACGCCGCCGACACCGGCTGCG
>NZ_KV823602.1:0-3871 GCF_001815995.1 Dietzia sp. HMSC21D01
CGGTGTCCTGCGTGGACTGCGGGGCGTGCGCGGGAGCCGACCGTGATCGCGGCGGAGTAGGGCCGCCCGTGGTGGGAGATCTGCTCGGCGTGGACGCCGCCGTAGTTGCCGGCGCCGGACCCCTCGTAGGCCTCGGCATCCGTGTTGAGGATCTCCTCCCAGTACCCGCCCTCGGGGAGGCCGATGCGGTAGTCGCCGAGAGGCGCGCCGGAGAAGTTCACGACACACGCGACGGTGCTGCCGTCGTGGTCGGTCCGCAGGAACGACAGCGTGTTGTGCTCGGAGTCGTTGGCGTCGATCCACGAGAAGCCCGAGGGGTCGTCGTCGAGCGCCCACAGACCGGGGTTCTCGGCGTAGCGGGCGTTGAGGTCGCGCACGCAGTCGCGGATGCCGCGGTGGTACTCGCCCTCCCAGCCCTCGAGGTCGTCCCACGCGACGCCGCGCTCGGCGTTCCACTCGGTGGTCTGGCCGAATTCCAGTCCCTGGAAGAGGAGCTTCTTACCGGGGTGGGCCCACATGTAGGCGTAGAGGCTGCGGATCCCGGCGGCGCGGTCCCACGAGGAGCCGGGCATGCGCTCCCACATGGAGCCCTTCCCGTGGACGACCTCGTCGTGGCTGAGGGGGAGGACGAAGCGCTCGCTCCAGGCGTACATGAGCGAGAAGGTGATCTCGCCGTGGTGGTAGCCGCGGTAGATCGGGTCCAGGCCCACGTACTGGAGGGTGTCGTTCATCCAGCCCATGTTCCACTTCATGGAGAAGCCGAGGCCGCCGGTGTAGGTGGGGGCGGTGACGCCGCCCCACGAGGTGGACTCCTCGGCGACGGTGAGGACGCCGGGGTGCTTGCGGTGGACCGTGGCGTTGACCTCCTGGAGGAACGAGATGGCCTCGAGGTTCTCGCGGCCGCCGTGGATGTTGGGCGTCCACTGTCCCTCGTCGCGGGAGTAGTCGAGGTAGAGCATCGAGGCGACGGCGTCCACACGGAGCCCGTCGACGTGGAACTCGTCGGCCCAGTACAGGGCGTTGGCGACGAGGAAGTTGCGGACCTCGCGCCGGCCGAAGTCGAACACGTAGGTGCCCCAGTCGGGCTGTTCGCCGCGCCGGGGGTCGCCGTGCTCGTACAGCGGGGTGCCGTCGAACCGGCCGAGGGACCACTCGTCCTTGGGGAAGTGCGCGGGGACCCAGTCCACCAGGACGCCGATGCCGTGTGAGTGCAGGTGGTCGATCACGTAACGCAGGTCGTCCGGGGAGCCGAACCGACTGGTGGGGGCGAAGTAGCCGGACACCTGGTAGCCCCACGAGCCGCCGAACGGGTGCTCGGCGACGGGCATCAGTTCCACGTGTGTGAACCCGGTGGAGAGGACGTGCTCGGCGAGTTGGTGCGCGAACTCGCGGTAGTCGAGGCCGGGGCGCCAGGAGCCGACGTGGACCTCGAGGATGGTCATCGGGGAGCGCGAGTGGTCGCGGGTCGCGCGGGCGGCGATCCACTCGTCGTCGTTCCACTCGTAGGCGGAGGTGAACACCTTCGACCCGGTGGCGGGGGGCACCTCGGTCGCGACGGCCATGGGGTCGGCGTGGTCGACGGTCCGCCCGTCGGCACCCCGGACGCGGTACTTGTAGACGGCGCCGTCGCCGACGTCGGGGACGAACAGTTCCCACACGCCGGAGGAGCCGATCGAGCGCATGGGCAGCGCCACGGGGTTCCAGCCGCAGAAGTCGCCGACCACGCTGACGCCGCGGGCGTTGGGCGCCCACACGGCGAAGGACGTCCCGGTGACCGGCCCGCCGGGGGAGTCGTAGGTGCGGACGTGCGCACCGAGCGCGTCCCAGAGGCGCTCGTGCCGTCCCTCGCCGATGAGGTGCAGGTCGACCTCGCCGAGGGTCGGCAGGAACCGGTAGCCGTCGGCGACGGTGCGGGTGTGGCCGTCCGCGTAGGCGACGCGGAAGCGGTAGTCGGGGACCTCGGCCTCGGGCAGGGCGGCCTGGAACAGGCCGTCGGAGACGGGCTCCATCGGGACCGTCCGGTCACCGAAGTCGATCTCGACGGACACCGCGCCCGGCTGCATGGTGCGCACGACGGAACCGTCGCCGTCGCGGTGCGCGCCGTAGACCGAGTGGGGATCGTGGTGGGTGCCCGCGCGGAGCCGACCGAGGACCTCGCCGGTGAGGGGCGTGGGCCGCGGCGCCGCGGCCGGTGCGGGGGTCGTGGCCGACCCGGATGTCGCACGGGCCGCCGGGGATGACGGCGAGGTCTTCTCCTGCCGGCGTCGGGCGTTTGCGGGGTCCTGCTTCTTATGCTTTCCCATGGTCGTTCGCCTCAATCCACGGTGTGCGTTCGATAGGACAGTTCGACCCTACGTGCTTCGGAGCAGGGTGGGATCGAGACGATGTGCGCGACCGCGGACCACGGCTCGAGCCGGACGTAGTTGCTCGACCCCCAGTGGAACTCGTTGCCCGACACCTCGTCGCGCACGCTGAACCGGGCGTCGTCGTCGTAACCGAGCGCCGCCATGTCCAGGTGGAGGGTGCCCTCCTGGACGCCGAGGGAGTCCAGGGTGACCACGGTCAGAACGGTGTCGCCGGTGGCGGGATCGATCTTGGAGTAGGCGATGATCCGGTCGTTGTCGACGTCGTGGAAGTGCAGGGTCCGCAGCTGCTGGAGCGCGGGGTGCTCGCGCCGGATCCGGTTGAGCGCGCGCAGCCAGGGCGCCAGCGACTGTCCGGCGGCCTCGGCGGCCGCGAAGTCGCGGGGTCGCAGTTGGTACTTCTCCGAGTCGAGGTACTCCTCGCTGCCCTCGGTGACGGGCTGCCACTCGTAGAGTTCGAAGCCCGAGTACACGCCCCAGGCGGGCGAGAGGGTCGCGGCGAGGGCGGCGCGGATCGCGAACATCGCCGGGCCGCCGCGCTGGAGCGACTCGTGCAGGATGTCCGGGGTGTTGGTGAACATGTTGGGCCGCGCCTCGTCGACGTGTGCCAGCAGCTGCTCGCAGAACTCGACCAGGTCGGCCTTGGTGGTCTTCCACGTGAAGTACGTGTACGACTGCGAGAATCCGCGCTTGGCGAGCCCGAACAGCCGGGCCGGTCGGGTGAACGCCTCGGCGAGGAACAGCACGTCGGGCTCGGTGCGCTTGACCTCGCTGATGAGCCGGTTCCAGAAGTCCGCGGGCTTGGTGTGCGGGTTGTCCACGCGGAAGATCCGCACGCCCAGTGACGTCCAGTGCCTGACCACGCGCAGCACCTCGGCGTAGATGCCCTCGGGGTCGTTGTCGAAGTTGATCGGGTAGATGTCCTGGTACTTCTTGGGCGGGTTCTCGGCGTAGGCGATGTGCCCGTCGGGCAGGACGGTGAACCACTCGGGGTGCTCGGCGGCCCACGGGTGGTCGGGGGCGCACTGCAGCGCGAGGTCGAGCGCGACCTCGACACCGCGTTCGCCCGCGTACTCGACGAGCCCGCGGAAGTCCTCGGTCGTGCCGAGGTCGGGGTGCACCGCGTCGTGGCCGCCGTCCCGTGAGCCGATGGCCCACGGGGATCCCACGTCGTCCGGATCGGGTGTCAGCGTGTTGTTGCGGCCCTTGCGGTTGATCTCCCCGATCGGGTGGATGGGCGGCAGGTACACCACGTCGAACCCGAGGTCGGCTGCGTGGTCGATGTATGCCCGCGACGTGGCGAAGGTGCCGTGGACGGGCCGGCCCTCGGCGTCCCAGCCGCCGGTGGATCGGGGGAAGAACTCGTACCAGGAGCTGAACTGGGCCTCGCGGCGATCGACCCACACCCGGTGGGTCTGCCCGACGGTGACCAGCTCGCGCACCGGGTCGGCGGCGAGCGCCGCGGCGACCTCCGCCGACAGGGCCCGCTCCGTGCGGGTGGCCGCGTC
>NZ_KV823603.1:0-1339 GCF_001815995.1 Dietzia sp. HMSC21D01
GCCGGCCCGCGACGCACCCGCACCGTCGGCCACACCCGCAGACCGGTCGACCGCGGGCACGCCCGGGAGCGAGGAGTCCGGGCCGGGCCCGGTCCGCAGCCACGGCGGGACCGTCACCTCGGGGAGACGGGGCGACTCGTCGTCGTCCCCCCTGGTCGGTCGGTCGGCCACGCGCCCCACTCCCTCGGATCGTCCCGGGTCGACACATCGCGTCGTGGGCGACCCTCGACGTCGCCCGAAGGGATCCTAGAACGCACGGCGCCCCGTCGGGGGTCCGTGCCGCGCGGACCTTCTAGCGGAGGGTCACCTGCCGGGCGCGCAGCCCGTCGCGGGACGACCGCTCCTCGGAGGTGAGCGGGGCGTCGTTCGCGAGCGCCTCGCGCAGCCGCGCGTCGAGCTCCTGCAGACCCGGCGCCCATTCCTGGTGGTGCATCTCGCGGTCCAGGTCGAACACCGGCACCAGCAGCCCGTGCGTGCGGAAGGACCCGGCGAAACGGGATCCCTCGCCCAGGTGCAACCCACCGGCCGCGTGGACCCGGGCCAGCGCCTCGAACAGCGCGTCCTCGTCCTCGGGCCGGACCCAGCGGATGTGTGCCTTCTCGCCGGCGTCGACCCACCACGCGGCCTCGATGCCGTCCGCCTCCACGCGGGCCGAGGGCATCATGACCTCATTGGCGTTGCGGACCGCCTGCTCGATCTCGGGGGCGACCTGCACGCCCTCGGCCACCCACCAGGAGAAGTCGTCGTGCACGACGATCTCCAGCGGGGCGTCCTTCACCACGACGTCCGCCAGCGACGGCGTCGACCCGGTCGGGTGCGACGAGGTGAGCGTCTCCCCGCCGCCGGCGCGGCCCGCCCAGTCGATCGCGAACGCCAGATCGGCCGCCGGATCGGGGCCGTGGACCTGCACCTGCAGGCCGACCATCGCCTCGCCGCCGAGTTCATCGTCGCGGACGAGCGCCGCTATCGCGCCGGGCAGGACCGTCGCCAACGTCACCTCGCGGTCGCCCCCGACCGTGGTCAGCTTCGCCGTGGCCGACGGCACGAACTCGCGCATCGCCACCATGTCGCACTCACCGGCGAACCCGGCGAACGGCCGCGGCTCGACGCTCAGTTCCTCCCGCTCGGCCGCGCGTGCGGCGATCTTGGCCTGGCGGTTTCCGCCGGCCTTGGGCTCGTTGTGCCTATTCCGTCTACCCACGAGCACCACGATACGGTGCGACTTCGTCAGGTGCCCGCCGGACCGGCGAGTCGGCCGGTCGGTGCCGGCCCCTATGCCCCCGGATCACCCGGCAGGCCCCGCGTCGCCTCACTCGGCACGCCGGCGCCGGCCCCGTCC
>NZ_KV823604.1:0-1000 GCF_001815995.1 Dietzia sp. HMSC21D01
CCTGTTCAGGAAGCACTTCGGTCTATTTTCACCCAGCGATCCGCAGATCCCCGTGAATCACCGGGGTTAGAGCGTGTGTTGAGAGAGAACTGGAGTCTACGATGTTGCCGTTGGCATCAAAGGTGAGGTCACTGTAGGTGGCGTGAGCGATCTGATTCGCTGCCCTTGCGGTCACTCCAATGAGTTGGAGCGTGTCGCGCGTATCACTCGGACCGGAGCCACCGTAGCCGACATTGAAGCGCGAGGGATCGAGGCCAAACCACTCGCCACTATGGCACTCGACGACGATATTTGGCCTACTGGAGTCCAAGCGCTCCGGGTGCAGATGTGACCCGTACAGCACAGCGGAGTAGTCGTCGCTGGCAACGATCCGACGCAATCCCCCGCGGGCCTCGACGATCCGCTGTGCGTTCTCCTTCACCAGCATCCGCAGTGGCGTCCTGTCGTTAGCCGGCACGAAGTTTCGCTTCATCTCACTCCTCCTGCCTTGGCGCGCCCATCAAGCATGACTGACAGCTCAGACATACCGGCCCCTCACGATGGGTCCTCGCGGTCGTCTCGCCCGCGCAGCGAGTCGAGGACTTCTCGCAGTGTGTCGGAGGCGGCTTCGGCGCGGTGCCGGGCGCGGTCGGCTTCGTCCGCACGCACGCGAGCATTCTCGGCCTCTTTCCGGGCTTCGGCGAGCCGATCCCGGGTCGCAGCAAGGTCACCACGGACCTGCTCGAACGCCCGGACGGCATTGTCACGGGCGACGACCGCCTCATCCTTGTCGGCGCCGGCCTGCTCGGCGGCGGCGAGGGCGTCAGCTTCGCCGGCCCGGGCGGCATCAAGGGCCACGGCGGCGGCCTCGTCGGCCTGCTCGGCCGCGTGCGTCCACGCGGCAGCCCACACCGACTGCACCATCGCCGCCATGGACTCCGAAAAGTCCGGGGCCTCCGGCACATCCCCCGCCGTCGCGGACGCGTGCTCACGCATCCACGCCGCCACCTCGCCGATCCGC
>NZ_KV823605.1:0-3692 GCF_001815995.1 Dietzia sp. HMSC21D01
CCGGCGCCGGGACCGCCGTCGGGGGCCGGGGACGGGGGCTGCGGTGGCGGGGAGTCGGCGTCCGGGCCGGGCACGGGTGAGGGCAGGGGCCGGGGTGGGTCGCCGTAGCGGTAGGTGCCGTCGGCGAGCGGCGGGTAGTGCATCGGCATGCGCGGTGCCCCTTCCCGTCCGGCATCCAGGGCGATTCTAGTGGCCGCGCGGGTGCCGGGTCGGTCACAGTGGGGACGCGGCCGGGTGCGTCGCTTGGTGCCGGGCGCCCCGGTCGGGGATGCTGGGAGAATGGCTGCCGACTCGTCGACTCCCGCTCACGCCCGCCGCGACCCGGTCGGATCCGGGCACGACCCGGTCGACGACGCCGATCTCGACCCGCGCTCGCCGGTGCCGACGCGGCCGGGTCCGCTCGGGATGGTCGGCAACGCCGTCCGCGGCGCGCTCATCGGCATGGCCGAACTCGTCCCCGGCGTCTCGGGCGGCACGGTGGCCCTGGTGACCGGTGTCTACCCGCGGTTGCTGGACTCCGGCGCGCACGTGGTGGACGGCCTGCGCTCGGCGGCGCTGGGCCCGGACCGTCGGGCCCGCACGCGCGCCGCGTTCCGGCACGTCGACTGGTGGCTGCTGCTGCCGATGGCGGTCGGCATGCTCGCGGTGGTGTTCACCGTGGCCGGGGTGATGAAGGGGTTCGTCGAGGGCAGCCCGGAGATCGCCCGCGGCCTGTTCCTCGGCATGGTGGCCGCGAGCATCGCGGTCCCGCTGGGGATGGCGCGCGCGACCCCGGGCGGACGGAACTGGGTGCTGGGTCTGGTGTTCGTCCTGGGCGCGGTGTTCGCGTTCGTGCTCTCGGGGCTGCCGAGCGGGTCGATCAGCGATCCGTCCTATCTGTTGGTGTTCGTCGCGGCGGCCGTGGCGATCTGCGCCCTGGTCCTGCCGGGGGTCTCCGGGTCATACCTCCTACTGGCGATGGGTCTGTACGCCCCCACGCTCGGCGCGGTCGACGAGCGTGACTTCGCCTACCTGGGCGTCTTCGCGCTCGGCGCGTTGGTCGGCATCTCGCTGTTCGTCAAGGTCCTCGACCGGCTCCTCGAGGACTTCCGCAAGCCCACCCTCGTCGCCATGGCCGGGCTCATGCTGGGCTCGTTGCGTGCGCTGTGGCCGTGGCAGACGGAGGAGGCCGACGTGCTCGCGCCCGGGTCGGACTGGCCCGCCGTCCTGGCCGCGGTGGTGGCCGGCGTGGCGGTGGTGCTGATCGTGCTGGCCGTGGAGAAGGCCTTCGCCGGGAAGACCACCGGCACCGCCGCCACCGGCACCGCCGCCACCGATCAGGCCGCCGACAGCACCTCCGACTCCAACCGCCGGTAGCCGACCTCCATCCCGTCGACCATCCCGGTGCCGAGGATCATCTCGCGCAGCTCGGCGCTCGCGTAGGTGATGACGAGCGTGAGCAGCGTCCCGCCCTCCACGGCGGTGAGGGTCTGCTCGTTGCGGGTGGGCGGCGCGTCGGCGCCCTCCATCGTCTCGGTGAACACCTCGCGGTGTGGCGGGTGGGTCTCCAGCAGCTCACCCGTCAGGGCGAACGGCTCGCCCTCGACGCCCTCCTCGGGCGCCCACTCGAAGCGCGTGGTCTCGCCGGGTTCCGACGCGACCCGGCACCCGACGAGCGCCCAGCCGTCCGGCCCGTGGAACCACCGGTCCAGGACCGCGGGGTCGTGGTGGGCGTCCCAGACCTGCTGCGGGGTCCCGCGCAGGACGCGGGTGAACCGGACCGTCCGGTCGTCGAGGTGCTGCGTCCGCGTGCCGGCGTGGGCCGCGAAGCTGGCGTCGTCGCCGACGACGGCGTCGATCTGACCCATCGCCTCGCGGGTGCCCTCCTCCATGCCCATCGCGACCAGCTGCTCGAGTTCGGAGAGGCTGGCGAAGTGGGAGGTGGTGGTCAGGCGGGAGCCTGCCTCCGTCGCCTCGAAGCTGAACACCATGCGCGTGGTGGGCAGGTCCGTGTCGGGCGTGCCGTCGTCGCGGGTGAACCCGTCGAGCACCTCGAACGAGCGGCCCTCCTCGACCGCGAGGAACTCCCAGTAGCCGCGGGAACGGCTGCCGTCGGGCCCGGTCATGTAGTAGTCCGTCCGGCCGCCGGGGAACACGTCGTGCCGGGTGAAGGTGGCGGGCCACGTCGGCGGGCCCCAGAAGCGTTCGATCTGCCGCGGGTCGACGTAGGCGTCCCACAGGCGACGCACCGGCACCGGGAACTCGGCGACGATGGTCAGGGTCAGTTGGTCGAGATCTTTGTCCACCGATGTCACCGGCATGACGGGCCTTCTTCCTCGCGGGTGGTGCTCGGGCGTGGTGCTAGGCGTGGTGCTGCTCCTCGGCGAGGAGGGCGTCGAGTCGGTCGATGCGTCCCCGCCAGATGTCCTCGAACCCGTCGAGCAGGCTCTGCGCTCGCCGGATCGCGTCGACATCGCCCCGGATCCGGCGCTCTCGGCCGATCCGGTGGTCACTGATCAGTCCCGCCTCCTCCAGGACGTTGACGTGCTTACGGACGGCCGCGAACGACATGTCGTAGTGGTCCGCCAGTTCGGAGACGGTGGACTCGCCGGCGAGCGTGCGCCGGAGGATGTCCCGCCGCGTGGCGTCGGCCAACGCGCGGAACAGTCGGTCCACCTCGTCGTCATCGAGGGCCACCTCATCCGTTCGACATGAAACCATGTGGTATCACGTTAGGCCTGCCCGCGCCCGGGGTCAATACCCCGCGGCGAGCCGACACCGTCACCGCCGGAACGGGCGCCGGGATTCCACAGCCCGCTTCCGTCTCCACAGGGACGGGCGGGTGCCGCCCGGTGAGCGGCCGTCTCGTCGTCGTCGTCCTCTAGCCTGACGGCGTGCAGGCATCGCTCCCGAGGGTTCCCGAGACCGACGTCGCCTCCTTCGTGGGCGCGGCGGCGCTCGGCCGCGCCCGGCGCTACGTCGACGCCACGCGCATCCGGGAGCTGCGGTACGACGCCGCCACCCACCGCCTCGACGCGGACGTCGCGGGCAGTGGCGGCCGGGGCGGCCGCGCCTGGTACTCGACGACCGTCCACCTCACGGCGCCCGACGCGGACGGGTACTCCCGCCCGCGCCGCAGCCTGTGCACGTGCCCCGTCGCGCTGAACTGCAAGCACGCCGCCGCGGTCATGCTGTACGCGGCGACGCTCGCCGACCGGGACGCCGGCGTGCCCGACTGGCGGCGCCAGGCCGAGGAGGCCCTGCGCACGGTCGACGCGGGGCGGGCGTATCAGGAGGCGCCGATCGTCGGGCTGCAGCTGTCGGTGGTGCCCGACGAGCTCGCCCCGGACGGCGGCGCGGGCGGCCTGCAGCCGGGGCTGGGCAACCGGCTCAAGGCGCGGATCGTGGTGCCCGGCAGCGGCGGGCGCTGGAAGTCGGCGGGCGTCGAGTGGGACCGGCTGCGCTACGGCTGGGACGGCGGACTGTCGCTCGCCCAGGCCGCGTGGCTGCGGGCGGTCGACGCGCTCGCCCGCAGTCACCGCCAGGCGCGCGTGTGGCTCGACCTGTGCGACGCCGAGGTCCCCGCCCTGTGGCCGCTCATCGTCACGGCCGCGGAGGCCGAGATGGAGATCGTGCCCGGCGACGGCCTGCGCGAGGTCGTGCCCGGGCCGCCGCGCCGAGTCGGCCTCACCGCGTGGAGTCCGGACGGGTCG
>NZ_KV823606.1:0-1110 GCF_001815995.1 Dietzia sp. HMSC21D01
GCATTCGTGGCTCGATGCCTACGCCACAGGTTCGGACACAGCGGCCTCGCTGGGGGTGCCCATCCGTGCTCTGCGGATCGGGCTGTTTCTGTTCCAGGGCTTGCTGGTCGGGGTGCTGGTCGCCGTGGCCGGGGGAGTCGGGTTCGTCGGCCTGATCATCCCGCACGCTGCCCGACTGGTTGTCGGTTCCACTCACCGCGCCATGCTCCCGGTGGCCGCTGCGGCGGGCGCACTGTTCCTGGTGTGGGTGGACGTGGTCTCCCGGGTGGTGGCCGCCCCTCAGGAGATGCCGTTGGGCATCGTCACCGGGATCATCGGCGCCCCGATCTTCCTGCTGCTCATGGGGCGTCGTGCCTACACCTTCGGGAACGCCTCATGACCCCGGCGAGCGGGGTGCACCTGGTCGCCGACGATTTGACCTGCGCCAGGGGGAAAAGGGTCATCGTCTCCGGTGTCGACCTGGATGTCCCGGCCGGGTCCCGGCTCGCTCTGGTCGGCCCCAATGGCGCGGGCAAATCGACACTGCTCAGGGTGCTGGCCGGACTGGATGCCCCGGTGTCGGGTTCGGTGACCGTCGACGGGGCCGACGTACACAGGATGCGGTCTCGGCAGCGGGCACGCCTGATCGCTGTTCAAGGCCAGGAGGAAGCTCCCTCGGCTGAGCTCACCCTGGCAGAAGCCGTGGCGCTCGGCCGGACGCCCCACCGCACACCCTGGGCGCTGGGGGAGGAGGGCGAAAAGGACATCGTCCAGCAGGCACTGCAGGCCGTCGGCCTGGCTGGCCGCGGCGAACAGTCCTGCACGCGACTGTCCGGTGGTGAACGCCACCGCGTGGTACTAGCTCGAACACTGGCCCAGCGCACCCCGCTGCTGATGCTTGACGAGCCCACCAATCACCTGGATGCCGCCTGGCGCCTGCGCCTGATGGACGCGCTCGAGGGTCTGCGCTCCACAGTCGTGGCCGCCATCCACGACCTTGACCTGGCCTTGCGCTACTTCGACTCTGTCGCCGTCGTGGACGACGGCCGGATCGTCGCCTACGGACCGCCTCTCCACGTATTCACCGCCGAGCTCCTCGATGAGGTGTTCGGCGTCCACGGCGACATCGTC
>NZ_KV823607.1:0-10101 GCF_001815995.1 Dietzia sp. HMSC21D01
CGTCGGCGCGGGAGGCGGGGCGGTGCAGTTCGGTGACGCTGACCAGGTCCATCGCCGCTCACCCCGCCTTCGAGAGCAGGCGCCTGCGGGCGGCCACCACGTCGCGAGCCACGGCGTCGGCGTCCACGGTGACCACGCGGTCGTCGGCCACCACCCGGCGGCCCTGGACCCACACCCCGCGCAGCGGCGGCCGCGAGCCCAGGACCAGCGCGACGACGGGATCGTCGATCCCCGCCAGCGCCGGGGTGTCGAGGCGCCACAGCGCGACGTCGGCCAGGTAGCCGGGGGCGAGCCGCCCGATCTCGTCGGCGCGACCGAGCACGGTGGCCCCGCCGACGGTCGCCATCCGAAGCGCCGTGCGCACGTCCATCGCCCGCGGGCCGCCGGTGGCGCGGGCCAGCAGCAGCGACGTGTGCATCTCCTCCCACAGCACGCTCGACTCGTTGCTCGCCGCGCCGTCCACCCCGAGCCCGACCGGGATCCCGGCCGCCAGCATGTCCGGCACCCGCGCGATCCCGGCGCCCAGGCGGCCGTTGGAGACGGGACAGTGCGCGGCACCCATCCCGCCGGCTGCCATCGCGGCGATCGCGGCGTCGTCGAGGTGCACGGTGTGCGCGAACCACACGTCGGGACCCACCCACCCCACGGACTCCATGTACTCCATGGGCGTGCTGCCGAAGCGCTCGCGGCAGAACACCTCTTCGTCGTCGGTCTCGGCCAGATGGGTGTGCAGCCGAACGCCCTTCTCGCGGGCGAGGTCAGCGCTGGCGCGCAACAGGTCGCCGGTCACCGAGAACGGTGAGCAGGGCGCCACGGCGATGCGGCACATCGACTCCGGCGAGTCGTCGTGGAACCGGTCGATGACGTCGGCCGTGCCGGCGAGGATCGCGTCGGTGCTCTCGACCACCGAGTCCGGGGGCAGGCCACCGTCGCTGCGGCCCAGGTCCATCGAGCCGCGACTCGGGTGGAACCGCAGGCCCACCGCGGCGGCGGCGCCGATCTCGGCGGCGAACACGTCCCCGGCGTCGGCCGGCACGACGTAGTGGTGGTCCGTGGTCGTGGTGCACCCGCCCAGCG
Source organism: Dietzia sp. HMSC21D01 (assembly GCF_001815995.1). Lineage (NCBI taxonomy): Bacteria > Bacillati > Actinomycetota > Actinomycetes > Mycobacteriales > Dietziaceae > Dietzia > Dietzia sp. HMSC21D01. The sequence continues at coordinate 1,078 of NZ_KV823607.1, forward strand.
CGAGCTGCGCGAGCCCACCGAGTGCCGCGGTGCGCACGTCGTCGGCCGTGATGCCCGCCCACACCGGGTACAGCGTGGTCAGCCACTCGAACAGCGTCGAGTCCGCCGCCAGGCCGCGGGTGAGCCACTGGTAGAGGTGATGGTGGGTGTTGATCAGGCCGGGCGTGGCGACGCAGCCGGTCCCGTCGACCCGCTCGACGTCGGACGGTATGAGCGCCGGGTCGCACGGGCCCTCACCCACCGCGACGATCCGCGAGCCGTCGAGCAGCACGTGCCCGTTCGCGTACTCGGCGCCTGCGGTGCCGGGGCCGTCCATGGTGACGACCGCGCAGTTCTCGATGAGCACGGTGGTCACGACCGCACCAGCCCCGACTCGGATGCCCGCGCGAAGGCGGGCGTGAAGCCCCGCACGCGCGCCGAGCGGATCATGCGGTCGGTGAGCTGCGCGTCGGCCTCGTCGGCCAGGGGGTGCAGGTTGCGCGCGCCCTCGGCGACCAGGCGCCCGCCCACGTAGACGTGGGTGAGGTTGCGCAGTGAGCAGGCCAGGACGTACGTGGCGACCGGGTTCCAGATCGGGCCGGTGGCGGGCCTGGTGGGGTCGACGACGACGAGGTCCGCGTGTTTCCCGACCTCCACACTGCCGATCCTGCCGGACAGGCCGAGGGCCTCCGCCGCCCCGAGGGTGTGCATCCGCAGGACCTCGCGGGCGGCCAGGACCGCGGCATCGGAGTGGACGGCGCGTTGGGTGTACAGGCCGATCCGCATGTTCTGGAACGGGTCGGACACGTCGGTGCAGGACTGGTCGTCCAGGCCCATGCCGACGCGGATCCCGGCGTCGCGGTAGCGGGTGATGTCGGCGATGCCCGAGCCGAGCCGGCCGTTGGAGGTGGCCTGCCAGATCACGGCCGAGTCGGTCTCGGCCACGCGGTCGACCATGTGGTCGGTGGGGTGGACGAAGTGGCCGAACGCGAAGTCCGGTCCGAGCACCCCGGCCCGGTCGTACCAGTCGAACTTGGCCCGCTGCACCTCGAGGTGCTCGGCGGTCTCCACGAAGTGTGCCTGGTTGCCGACGCCGTGGGTCGCCATGGCGTGGCGCTCGCGTTCGGCGGTGACCGGCGACGACGACCACTGCACCGACCCGAACACCGACCCGCCCAGGTCCAGTTCCCGCGGCACGGTGCGCAGGCGGTGGTCGGTGACGTGGGCGAACGCCTCGAAGCACTCGTCCTCGGGGAGCTGCTCGTCGTCGAGCCGCGTCGAGGTGACGCAGCGGAGTCCGGAGTCGGCCTGGGCGTCGATCTGCCGGGTGAGGAAGTCGACGTCATGGACCCGCTCGGCCTTCAGGGTGGAGCTGGAGTGGTCGAACACGGCCACCACCCGGCTCTGCGTGAAGTTGTAGGCGCTGGTCACGCCGTTGCGCAGGAAGTCCAGGCAGCCGGCGAGGGTGAACCAGTACAGGTCCTCGGCCTCCGCGCCGACCATCATCTCGCCCATCCGCGAGACCCACCCGTACAGCGTGTCGTCGGGGGCAATGCCGCGCATGCCGGCCGTGAACAGGTGACTGTGCGCGGAGACGAATCCGGGTGCCAGGATCGCGCCGCCCAGGTCGTGGACGTCTCCCGGCAGGCCGGGCGGCGGGTCGCCGGGGCCGAGTCCGGCGATGAGGCCGCCGTCGTCAACATGGACCCAGCCGTGGAACCAGGCGGGGGCTGCCGGGTCGGCGGACACCGGCAGGACCAGCGCGTCGGTGAAGGTGATCATGGGGGCTCTCTCGATCTGTAGTGTGCTCGCTCCGGCCGGCTGCTCAGCCGGGCAGTTCGACGGCCCGCCACCGCTGCCCGTCCGACACGAACCGACGGCGGTGGGACGGTTCCGCCCGTCCCGCGGCCCAGAAGGTCACCGTCTCGGGGCGGATCCGCATGCCCAACCACGTCTCGGGGGGCAGCACCGGCGACGGGCCCAGTCGGTCGACGGCCGCCGCCCACACCCGGCGACGGCCGGGCGGTCCGAGCTCGGCCGTGGCATCGTCATTGGTCCAGGCCAGGAGCTTGAGGTACTCACAGCGGGCGTCATAGCTCTGCAGTCGCTCGGCCCGGTCCGTCGGCTCGGCGACACCGGTGACGGTGAGCTGGCGGGTCCGGTCCGGGGCGACCACCACGAGCGTCGCCCGCGGATCGGCCGCCAGATCGAGCGACTTCTGCGACCGCGAGTCCGTGTGGAAGGTCGGTCCCTCCGCCGTGGCCCCCGAGACCAGCAGGTGCCGACAGTGCGGGGTGCCGTCGGGGCCGACGGTGGCCAGGACGCCCAGCGGCGGGTCATCGGGATCGATCGCCAACCACGCGACCATCGCCTCGAGCGGGTCGTCGGTGGGCCCGGGCATGGTGACCACGGGCGCGACGTCGGGCGTCATGTCGGAGGCCTCGGCGGCGGTCATCGGGTGCCTCGACCGACAGAGTGAGCAGCGGCCGCGGTCGCGACGGCCGTGACGCCTCGCGCCGGGTCGAACGCGGCGATCTCGCCCAGCGCGCCGACCACGGTCTCCACGTGCCGGGCCACCAACCGCACGCCGGTGTCGGCGTCGGCCCCGGTCGGATCGCCGATCACCCCGGTGTCGGACAGGTCATCGGCCAGCCAGCCGAACTTCACCGGGCCGGTGAACCCGATGTGCTCGCAGCCGGCGATCCCGTCCGGCACCCTCGCCTCAGCCGCGGACATGTCGACCAGCTCGGGATGCAGGTGCAGCATCATCGACGTCTCCGCCCACCCGGCGTGGATACCCATTCCCAGCTCGGTGGGGCCCGGTTCGGCCCGGCCGGCGTAGAGGAAGGTCCGCAAGCCGGAGCGGCGGCGCAGTTCTCGCAGCGCCACCTCGAGTAGCGCCGAGTTGCCGCCGTGGCAGTTGACGAACAACACCCGCCCGAACCCACTGGCCCGCAGCGCCGACCCCAGCTCAACGACCTGCCGGAACAGTGTCTCGCCGCTGATCCACAGGGCCCCGGTGAGGTTGGCGTGCTCGTCGCTCTTGGTGTATCCGAGCGCGGGCATCAGCCAGGCATCCACGCCCGCCTCACCGGCGGCGGCCACCGCGCGGGCGGCCACGTGCTCGGCGACGAGCAGGTCGGTCGCCAGCGGCAGGTGCGGGCCGTGGGGCTCGATCGCGCCGGCGGGGATCACGGCGATCGGATCCTCGACCCCGACGCGAGCGGCCTCGACGGTGGTGAGGTCGGCGTAGCGCCGCTGCCGCCCGATCACGCGTCCCACCGGCCCGGGTTGAGCAGGCCGAACGGGTCAGTACGTGCCGCCAGGGCCCGGACGGCCTCGGTGCCGTGGTCCACCCGGTACTGGTGCGGCGAGTGCACGCGCACCCCGAGGGCCTCGAGCGCGGGCACGCCCTCGTATGCCGCCTCGGCCGTGGTGAAGTGACCGTTGAGCATCCCGAACATCCGCCCGTGGCCGGCCTCGAGGTGGAGGGTGCCGCCCGGGTAGACGGCCTCCACCTCGTCGAGTCGCTCGACCAGTGCGTCGCCCTGGCATTCCATGTGGAACCACGTGTCCGGTTCGGCCTTCTGCAGCCAGTGGGTCGGGTGGTTGTACGACAGGGTGGAGACCTTGATCGACTCGTTGACCCCCTTGCGGACCGCCTCGACCACTCCCCCGGCCTCGACGACGACCGCCTCGACCTGCTCGACCGCGGCGGCGTCGACGATCGTCCGCAGGCTCGCCCGTCCCGCGGGGATCGCGTCGTCGTCGGGCAGGCAGGACGCGACGTGCGCCCCGTCGGCCGAACACAGGCGCGGCGCCGGCTCGACCCGGTGCACCCGCCGCACGGCGTCGAACGCCTCGTGGTGGTCGGCGAAGCTCGCGTACACGCACCGCCAGTCCTGAAGCGGCTCGATCCGGACCGTCGCGCGCACGATGATCCCCGCGACGCCGTAGGTGTGGACGAACGGCTGGGCGTCCGCCCCCTCCAGGTGGACGATCTCGGCGTCCTCGTGGGCGAACACCACGTCGAGCGCCTCGACGAACCCCTCGTGGTTGCGGCCGTGCACGATCGTGCCGGTGCCGGCCGACCCCCCGGCGAGGAAGCCGCCCAACGTGGACTGCACGGTCGAGGGGTACATCCACAGCTGTCTGCCGTGCCGGTCGGCCAGCCGCTTCTCCAACGTGAGCATCCGGACGCCGGCCTCGGCGGTGACCACACCCGCCTCCGGGTCCACGTGGTCGATCCCGCGCAGCGCGGTCATGTCCAGCACGAGCCCGCCGTGCAGGGGGACGACCTGCCCGTAGTTGCCGGTGCCCTTTCCCCGCGAGGTGATAGGCACGCGGCGGCGCACGGCCGCGCGGACCACGGCGGACACCTGCTCCACGGTGGTCGGTCGGCACACCACCTCGGGGCGGCCGATCGGCCACTGGGCCCGCAGGATCGGGCTGAGGTAGGAGCCGTCCCTGGAGGCCCTGTCCAGGGCATGGTCGTCGGTGCGGACGGCGTCGGGGCCGAGCAGCTCGAGCAGGTCGTCGACCAGGCCGGCGACATCGGCGGTCGCGTGGGTGGTCGCGTCGGTGGCTGTCGCGGTCACGAGGGTCTCCGTTCGGATAGGGCGGCAGGGCTCACTCGAGCACCGGTCACTTGAGCCCGATGGCCGGGTCGATGAAGCGGTTGGTGGCGACGGTCTCGGGCGAGACGTCGGCGGCGATCTCGACGTTCGCGGCCTCGTAGACGCCCTTGACCTTGGAGACCATGTCGGCGAGGCGGTCCTCCTCGAAGTCACCGATCGTGGCGTTGGGGCCGTTGCCAACCAGCTCGCGCTCGAGCATGGCCTCGACCGCGAAGTCGGCGAGCTCGGCGCTGTAGACCCAGCCGGTGTTGAACTGCTCGACGGCGTCGACGATCACCGCGTTGGTGCGCGCCGGGTCCTCGAAGTACTCGACCTCTGCCTGCTGCAGCACGGGCACCAGCTTCTCGAGGCACGCGGCGTCGTCCTCGAGTTCGGCGCTACGGACGGCCATCATCGACTTGTAGATCGGGTAGCCGAGGTCGTGGAGCAGCTGGTAGGCGACCGGCTTTCCCCATTCGGGGACCTCGTTCTCGTAGATGAACGGTTCGGCGCTGGCGAAGCCCTGCTGGGCGACCGCGCCGCCGGAGGCGACGAAGTTCGAGGGCGAGCCGTCGTAGCTGCCGTCAACCTGGGCGGGGTCGAGGACGCCCTCACCGAGGAGGTAGTCCATGTAGGCGTTGCCCTCGAAGTACAGGACCCTGGTGTTCTCGTCCTTGAGGTCGGCGACCGTCTCGACGTCCGGGTAGGTCTCGGGGTCCCACATGATCATCTGCGGGTTGATGTCGAGCGGCGCGAAGACGCCGATGGTGGGGTTGTTCAGCGAGTTCTGGACCGCCTGGTCGGCGTCCACGTAGCCGAGCATGATGTCGGGGTCCTGGTACATCTGTGCGGTGACCTGCTGGAACCCGATGGCCGGGCCGCCGGCTCTGACCTCGATGTCCACGCCGGTGTACTCGCCGGAGGCGAACAGCGGCCCGGAGACCGACTTGGCGCCGGCGTCGATGGTCGGCTCGGGGCCCAGCAGTTCGTAGAGGTGGCCGTGCTCGGCCTCGGGGTTCCAGTCGGTCTGGACCACGATCTTCTCCGCGCACACGTCGCTGAGGTCGACCGCGCCGATCTCGCCGCTGTAGCCGGAGGCCTCTGCGGACTCGGAGCCGCCGCAGGCGGTGAGGGTGACGGCGCCGAGGGCGCACAGCGCGGCCACGGAGACTGCGGACCGGGGCGCGGTGGGACGGGGGGTGTCGGTGCGGGTGACGGTTCGTCGCATGGGAACTCCTGGATCGGATGGCGGGTGAAGGGTGCCGATGGGCGTATTGATGTGATCAATAACGAAGAGTGAACATCGGCCGTGTTTCGGCGGTGTTGCGGGTTCGGTCGTGTGTCGTTACGGCTGGTGACGCACGGTAGCGACTAGCGATCGGTGTCCGGGTTGTACCAACTCCCCACGACCCGGCGCGAGAGCAGGCCGAAGAACAGGAACACGGCCACGCCGAGCAGGGAGGCCAGGATGATCGAGGCGAACAACTCCGGCGCCTGCAGCCGCGCCCGGAAGGTGTCGATGAGGATGCCGATCCCCGGCTCCCCCTGCTTGAAGAAGAAGTCGCCGACGATCGCGCCGACCACCGACAGCCCGGCCGCCACCCGCAGACCCTCGAACAGCGCCGGCAGGGCGGCGGGGGCCTCGAGCTTGCGCAGCACCGTCAACCGGCCGGCGTGGTGCAGCGTGAAGAGCCGGCGCAGGCCCGGGTCGACGGACTTCAGCCCGAACAGGGTGTTGGAGACGATCGGGAACAACGCGATGAGCACGCACACGAACACCCGGGCGGTGAAACCGAAGCCGAACCAGAACCCGATGAGCGGCACCAGCGCGAGGATCGGGATGCACTGCAGCACCACCGCGTACGGGAACAGCGAGCGCTCGGCCCACTTCTCCTGACTCATCACGACCGCCCACACCACTCCGATCACGAACGCGATCGCCAGCCCGGTCAGCGCGACGGTCGCGGTCCGCCCGAGCGCCTCGAGCATGTCCGGCATGTCGGGCCCGAACAGGCCGTCAGTGACCACCACGTGCGGCGCCGGCAGCAGGAACCGCCGCGACGGTTCGAGCACCGCGTAGCTCACGAAGTACCACAGGCCCAGCACCGCGGCGAGAACCGCGAGCGGCCCACCGTAGCGCACCGCGGGTCCGTCGGCCGACAGCCACTGCCGGCTACGGACCACCGGGGGCGTCTCCGCTCCCCCGGCCGGTCCCGTGACGGGGTCGCTGCCCACGTCGGAGGTGATGACCTCGTCGTCGCCGTCGGTACCCACAGTCGGCCCGGAGGCGCGGGCGGTGATCCCGTTCATCAGTGTGCCTCTCATCAGTGTGCCTCCTCGAGCGCCTGGGAAACCTCGCCGACGAGGTTGATGTATTCCGCCGTGTAGCGGATCTCGGGGTCGCGCGCCGGGCCGAACGGCACGTCGACCGAGTGGACGATGCGCCCCGGCCGGCCGGACATGACCACCACACGGGTGGACAGGTACACCGCCTCCGCGACCGAGTGGGTGATGAAGAGCCCGGCGAACCGCTTGGCCGCGAACAGCCCCAACAGCTCGTCGCCGAGCCGCTGGCGGGTGATCTCATCGAGCGCCCCGAACGGCTCGTCGAACAGGAACAACTCCGGATCCAACGTCAGGGACCGCGCCAGGGAGACGCGCATCTTCATGCCGCCGGAGAGCTCGCGGGGCAGCGACTGCTCGAACCCGGCGAGGCCCACCAGTTCGATCGCTGCCGCCGCGCGGTCGCGCCGCTCGACTCGGGGGATGCCGTCGAGTTCGGCGAGCATCTCCACGTTCTGCGCGACGGTGCGCCACGGCAGCAGGGTCGCGTCCTGGAAGACGTAGCCGATGCGGTCGGTCCCGGTCTGCATGTAGCCGTCGGTGTGCGTGGCCAGCCCAGAGGCCAGGCTGAGCAGCGTCGACTTGCCGCAGCCGGAGGGGCCCACCACGCTGACGAACTCGCCTGCGCGGATCCGCAGGTCGACGCCGTCGAGCGCGCGGGTGCCGTTGGGGTAGGTCACGCCGACGTCGGAGAAGCCGAGGAGCTCGGAGCCGGGCGAGGCGGTGGGTGGTGATGTGGTCGGCGCAGTGGACTGGGTGGTGACCGAGGGCGTGGTCATGGGGTCTCCTCACTCGTGGCGGGGGTGGTGGTCGCGGGGGTCGGGGCGGCGCTGGACGGCGTGAAGGGGTCGACGACGAGGGCTGCCCTCGCGGACACCACGCGGCCTGCTCGCAGGACGATCCGGTCGGCGGGCGCGTCGGCGATCACGTCGTCGATCCCACTGGCGCGGACGAGCAGCAGATCGGCGCGGCGACCGACCTCGGGGCCGGCGGGCGGCAGGCCCATGACCTCGCGGGCGCCGTCGGTGACCAGGTGCCACGCGGTGTCCATGTCGAGGTGGGCTGCCACGACCAGCAACATCGCGGTCTCGGTGGCGTCGGAGCGGCCCACCGGGTTGAAGGGGTCGCGGACGTTGTCGGCACCCGCCGCCACGGTGACGCCGCCGTCGAGGAGTGTGCGGATCGGCGGCAGGCCGCGCGGAGTGGACGTGCACTCGGCACGGCCCTGCAGGTAGAGGTTGGTGATCGGCAGCGTCACCACCCCGACGCCCGCCCCGCTCAGCGCGACGGCCGCGCCCGCCTGCCTGGCGGCGTCCAGGGCGCCGATCCGACAGCAGTGCCCCGCGGTCCGGATCCGACCGGGCTCCCACGCCGCTACCCTGTCGGTGAACGGGCCGAGCATGGCGTGGTCCCCGTCTAGGAACTCGTCGACGTGCAGGTCGACGCCTGTGCCCAGTTCCTCGGCGAGGTCGACGAGCCGGTGGGTCTCGGCGGCGGTGTCCGTGGCCAGATGCGGGGCGCCGCCGATGAGGTCAGCCCCGGCCGCGATCGCGGCTCGGACGCGGGCGCCGCTGTCCTCCTCGCGGACCATCACGGCAATCTGGAGGTCCAGCACCTCGGCGAGCTCGTCACGGACCCGCACGAGGGCCCGCACGCCGCGGAGCGGGTCGCCGTCGGAGTGCAGATCCACGTGGCTCCGGACCGCCGTCGTGCCGTTGGCCACCAGGCGCCGCGCGGCGATCAGGGCACGGGCGTGGATCTCGTGGGTGTCCACGGTCGCGGCGTGGGCCCGCCAGGCCTCGATCGCTTCGCCGAGGTCACACCCCGGTGGGCGGGTCGAGCCCCAGCTCAGCGCCTTGTCGAGGTGGGCGTGCGGCTCGGCCGGCGCCGTCAGAGCGAGAAAGCCGCGGCCGTCGATGATCGCCGGGCCCGGAGCCGCCGCGGCACCGGTGAGACTGGCGGCGCAACCGCCGACATCGCCGGCGCCGCCTGGGGCGCGGACCGCCACGACCGTGTCGCCGACGATGTCCAGGTCGACCACGCGACCGTCGACCAGTCGCACCCCGGCGATGCGGTCGACCTGCCG
>NZ_KV823608.1:0-8668 GCF_001815995.1 Dietzia sp. HMSC21D01
ACGGTGCGCCCGGCCGTGGCCCGGGTCGCGGACCCGGTGCCGGGGTCGCCCCGCCGTCGTTCGCTCCGCCCGTGGCGGTGGGTGACTGCTCGGTCATCTCGTCCTCATTTCCTTCTGCCGCGTGCCACGGCACCGTCGCCGGGATCGCACCGGACGTCGCCTCGCCGCCCCGGCTCGGACCGGCGCGGCATCCTCCTAGTGTGTACCAACCGTCGCGCGGGTGTCCGCCGTATCCCCGGGTACGCCCCGCCGGCCCCACCCGGCGGCGTCCTGCGACGGAGTCGTGGGCGGTCAGTAGGGTTTCGAGGTGTGAACACGTCAGTCGTCCTGGTCCCTGGCGCACCCGCGCTCGTGCCCGAGCTCTCCGGGACCGCGGCCGCGGACTCCACACGCGAGGTCGCCGAGGTGGTCCGGGTGCTCCGGCGGGCCGTCGGGGACGCGACCGCGGTCAGGGTCGTGGGCGCGGACAGCGGCGGACGCTCACTGGGAGACGTCCGATCGACGCTCGATCGGTGGGGGGCCGACGTCCAGGTCGGCCGGCCCTGTGCCCCGCCGGCACCGCACGAGGCCGTGCCCGACCCGGCGCTGATCGCGTGGTGGCTGCTGGACCGCGCGGACATCGACCTCCCGAGGGCCTTCACCGGCGTGACCGGGCGGTCGCTCACCCCGCCGCCGGTGGGGGCCGACGACCTCGTCGTCGTCGTCGCCGACGGACCCGCCTCCCTCACGCCGCGCGCCCCCGTCCCCGAGGACCCGCGCGGCGTCGACCTCGACTCCCGGCTCGCCCGGTGGATCCGCGACCACGGTGAGCTCCCCGACCCCGGGGAGGGAGTCGCCGCGGAGATCGGGTGGTGGAGCCGGCCCGCGTGGCGGGTCCTCGCGGACCTCGTGGGCGGGCGGGCCCCGCGCGGGAGTCTCTCCTGGGCACCGTTCGGCGTCGGCTACCACGTCGGGTGGTGGTCATGAACGGGCCGGCCCCGGTCGCCGTGGTCGGGCCGACGGGCACCGGCAAATCGGAACTCGCGTTGGATCTGGCCGAGCGCCTCGGCGGCGAGGTCGTGAACTGCGACGCGATGCAGCAGTACCGCGGCATGGACATCGGGACCGCCAAGCTGCCGCTGGATCAGCGGCGCGGCATCCCGCACCACCGACTCGACGTCCTCGATGTCACCGACACCGCGAGTGTCGCGGACTTCCGGGACGAGGCCGAGCGGGAGATCGCCGGGATCCGCGACCGGGGCAACGTGCCGATCCTCTGCGGCGGGTCCATGATGTACGTCCAGGCCCTGGTCGACGGGTGGAGCATCCCCGACACCGACCCGGAAGTGCGGGCCCGCTACGAACGGCGGCTCGAGGAGATCGGTGTCGCCGCCCTGCACGCCGAACTCGCGCGGGTCGACCCCGAGGCCGCCCGGGCGATCCTGCCCACCGATCCGCGACGCACCGTCCGGGCTCTGGAGGTCGTCGAACTCACCGGCCGGCCGTTCTCCGCGTCCCGCCCGACGATCGGGGAGCCACGCTTCGGCACCCGCCTGATCGGCCTGCGGTGCGCGCTACCCGAGCTCGACGACCGGCTGGCCGCCCGGACCGCGACGATGTTTGCCGACGGGCTCGTGGAGGAAGTGCAGGGTCTGGTCGACGTCGGGCTCCTCGACGGCGTCACCGCCCGCCGCGCGATCGGCTACGCCCAGGTGCTCGACGAGATGGACGACGCCCTGCGGATCGACGACGAGGGTCGCGCCCGCGCCGAGGAGAGGACGTTCATCGGCACCCGCCGCTACGTCCGCCGACAACGGTCGTGGTTCGGCCGCGACCACCGTATCCACTGGATCGACACCGACACCCGTGATCGCGCCGACGACGCCCCGCGGCCACTCGAGGTTGCCCTGCGGATCCTGGGGGAGGGGACGCGATGAGCGCATCCGGCGCGGGGCGTTCCCGCGTCCAGTCCGTCGACCGCGCGTTCGCCCTGCTCGACGCGCTGTCCCGCCGCGGGGGACGCGCGAATCTCGGCGAGCTCGTCGCCGACACCGGTCTGGCCGCCGCGACGGTCCACCGGCTGTGCGGCACGCTCGCCGAGAGCGGACACCTCCGCCGTGACGCCGGACGCGGTTACCTCCTCGGGCCCCGCCTCCAGCGGATCGGGGACGCCGCTCAGCGCGCGACCACCTCGTGGGCGGAGCCCGTTCTGCGGGCTGTCGTCGACGGCACCGGGGAGACGGCGAACCTCGCCGTCCGCGAGGGCGACGGCGTCGTCTACCTCGCCCAGGTGCCCTCGCCCCACTCGATGCGGATGTTCACGGAGGTCGGGCGGAGCGTCGAGGTCCACTGCACCGCCGTGGGCAAAGCCCTCGTGGCGGGCGATGACGACGCCGATATCCGGGCGCTGCTGGAACGGGCCGGCATGCGCCGCTACACCGACTCGACCCTCGTCGAGGTGGAGGCGCTGATCGAACAGGTCCGCGAGGTGCGACGCCGCGGATTCGCCACCGACGAGTCCGAGCAGGAGGAAGGCGTCCGATGCGTGGCCATCGCCGTCGGCTCGGGCGACGCCGCGTTCGCGATCTCCGCCTCCGGGCCCGAGGCCAGGTTCACCCGAGACCGCAGGGACGACGCCGTGGGCGTACTCAGGGCCGCGGTGGAGGGTCTCCTCGGCTGACCGTACGACGTGCCTCCGTCCCGATACCGGAAATCCGCTACTCCCGGTCCGGATTCGCTACCTCTGCAGGGGTAGCGGATGCCGAGGGGGAGCAGCGGATTCCCGCGGGGGGTTACAGCCCGTTCGCTGCCTTGAACTCGCGGCGACGGCGATGCAGGATCGGCTCCGTGTAACCGGACGGCTGCGTGGTGCCCTCGAGGATCAGCTCGCGGGCCGCCTGCCAGGCGATCGAGGACTCGACGTCCGGCGCCATGTCCCGGTAGGCGTCGTCGCCAGCGTTCTGCTTGTCGACGACCTCGGCCATACGGCGAAGCGAATCCTCCACGAACTCCGCCGTGACGATGCCGTGGCGGATCCAGTTGGCCAGCAACTGCGAGGAGATCCGCAGGGTGGCGCGGTCCTCCATGAGGTTGACGTCGTGGATGTCCGGCACCTTCGAGACGCCGATACCCTGCTCGACCCAGCGGACGACGTAGCCCAGGATGGTCTGGCAGGAGTTGTCGACCTCCTCCTTCTTCTCCTCGTCCGACCAGTCGGTGTTCGGGGCGAGCGGCACCGTGAGGATGTCGTCGACGCTCGCGCGACGACCGCCGGCGAGGAGCTCCTCCTGGCGGGCCAGGACGTCGACGCGGTGGTAGTGGGTCGCGTGGAGGGTCGCACCGGTCGGCGACGGGACCCAGGCGGTGTTGGCGCCGGCCTGCGGCTGGCCGATCTTCTCGGCGAGCATCTCCGCCATGAGGTCGGTCTTCGCCCACATGCCCTTGCCGATCTGCGCGCGGCCCCGCAGACCACACGCCAGGCCGGTGTCGACGTTGAAGTCCTCGTAGGCGTTCATCCAGCGCGCGGACTTCATCTCGCCCTTGCGGATCATCGGCCCGGCTTCCATGGAGGTGTGGATCTCGTCGCCGGTGCGGTCGAGGAACCCGGTGTTGATGAACACGACACGCTCCGTCGCCTCCGCGATGCAGGCGGCGAGATTCACCGACGTGCGGCGCTCCTCGTCCATGATGCCGACCTTGAGAGTGTTGGTCGGCAGGCCGAGGAGCTTCTCGACGCGGCCGAACAGCTCGGTGGTGAACGCGACCTCGTCGGGCCCGTGCTGCTTGGGCTTGACGATGTAGATCGACCCGCTGCGGCTGTTGCCGCGCTCGTTGCCCTCCGCGATCCCGTGCATGCCCGCCAGCGCGGTGATCAGCGCGTCGAGGATCCCCTCGGGGAGCTCGTTGCCCTCGGCGTCCAGGACCGCGGGGTTCGTCATGAGATGGCCGACGTTGCGGACGAACAGCATCGAGCGCCCGTGGAGGCGGACCTCCCCGGAGCCGTCCGGAGAGGTGTAGACGCGGTCGTCGTTGAGGACGCGGGTGAACGTCTTGCCGCCCTTGCTGATCTCCTCGGAGAGGTCACCCTTCATCAGGCCGAGCCAGTTGCGGTAGCCGAGCGTCTTGTCCTCGGCGTCGACAGCGGCGACGGAGTCCTCGAAGTCCATGATCGTCGTGACGGCGGACTCGAGGACCACGTCCTTGACGCCGGCCGCGTCAGTCGAGCCGATGGGGGAGTCCGGGTCGATCTGGATGTCGATGTGCAGGCCGTTGTTGCGCAGCAGCACCGAGGAGGGGCTGGCGGTGTCCCCGAGGTAGCCCACGAACTTCTCCGGGTCGGCCAGCCCGGTGGTCGCGCCGTCCGCGAGCGTGACCTGCAGCGTGCCGTCCACGACCGCGTACCCGGTGGTCCCCACGTGGCTGCCGGAGGCCAACGGCGCCGCGTCGTCGAGGAACTCACGTGCCCACTCGATCACCTTGTCGCCACGGACCTTGTTGTAGGAGTCGCCCTGTTCGGCGCCGTCGGTCTCGGGGATGGCGTCGGTGCCGTAGAGGGCGTCATAGAGCGAACCCCAGCGGGCGTTGCCGGCGTTGATGGCGAACCGCGCGTTGGTGACCGGCACCACCAGCTGCGGACCGGCGACGGTCGCGATTTCCGCGTCGACGTTCTCCGTGGTGACCGAGACCGACTCGGGCTCGGGCACGAGGTAGCCGATCTCCCGGAGGAACTCCTTGTACGCCGCCTGGTCGATCGGCGCCGGGTTCTCGTGGTGCCACGCGTCGATCTTCGACTGCAGCTCGTCCCGCACCGCGAGCAGCTCGCGGTTCCGGGGGGCGAGGTCGGCGAAGATCTCGGAGGCACCGGCCCAGAACGCGTCGGGGTCGACCCCGGTGCCCGGGATCGCCTGGGTGTTGACGAAGTCGTAGAGGACCTCGTCGACCTGGATACCGCCGACGGTGATGCGTTCGGACATCGATGCTCTCCTCAGGTAGGGGATCGTTCTCCCGACCGACTCTAATGTCCTCGTCGTGGCGCTTCATCCGCTATTTCCGCAGTGCGGAACGCCGGTCCGCCGCTAGTACGATCGCGACATGACTCCGGACCACAACACGCCGACGGCCACCGACGGCATCGCCTTCATCAAGGGCCACGGCACCCTCAACGATTTCGTGATCCTGCCCGATGACCACGCCGAGCTCGACCTCGACGAGACGCTGGTCCGCGCGCTCTGCGATCGACGCGGCGGGATCGGTGCCGACGGGATCCTCCGGATCGCCACCGCCGGCGCCCTCGTCGATCGCGGGGTCCTTCCCGCGCTACCGGACGGGGTCGACCCCGCGGACTGGTTTATGGACTACCGGAACGCGGACGGTTCGATCGCCGAGATGTGCGGCAACGGAGTCCGGGTGTTCGCCCACGCTCTGGTGGCCACGCACCGGGCCGACATCGGAACGATCGCCATCGGCACGCGTTCCGGGCCGCGGCCCGCGACGATTGTGTCCCGCTCCGGCGACGACGCCACGGTCCGGGTCGACATGGGCGAGCCGCGACTGCTCGGACTCTCCTCGGCAGAACTCGGCGGCCGCACCTTCGCGGGCGTGGCCGTCGACATGGGTAACCCCCACCTGGCCTGCGTCGTGCCCGGGCTGGACGCCGCGGCTCTGGCCGCCCTGCCGGTCGCCGACCCCCCGACCTTCGATCGCGACTTCTTCCCACACGGTGTCAACGTGGAGATCGCCACGCCCCTGACCGGGGGCCGGGTGACCATGCGCGTGCACGAACGGGGAGCGGGGGAGACGATGTCATGCGGGACCGGCATCGTGGCGACGGCGGTCGCCGCACTGGCCGACGCCGGACGCGGCAGCGGAGACGTCGTCGTGGCGGTACCGGGCGGGGAGGTCGAGGTCCACCTGGCCGACGGCGGTTCGACCCTCACCGGTCCGTCCGCGCTCGTCGCCAGCGGCCGGTTCCACGGCGGTGCGTATCACACGCCCGCATACGCGACACACGCGGCCCCGATGTGAGATGATGCTGGGGAATGACTATTGATCACACGGCCGTTGAGCGGCCGACACGCGACCTCGATCCATCCATCGGCGAACTGCAGCTCGAGGAGAGATCCTCGCTGCGCCGGGTGGCGGGTCTGTCAACCGAACTCCAGGACGTCAACGACGCCGAGTACCGCCAGCTCCGACTGGAGCGGGTCGTACTGGTCGGCGTGTGGACCGAGGGGTCCGCAGCCCAGGCGGACGCCGCGATGGCGGAGCTCGCCCAGCTCGCCGAGACGGCGGGCTCCGAGGTCTGCGACGCTCTCATCCAGCGCCGCGACAAGCCGGACGCGGCGACCTTCATCGGCTCGGGAAAGGTGAGCGTTCTCAAGGACGTCATCGCCGCGACGGGTGCCGACACCGTCATCTGCGACGGTGAGCTCACCCCGGGTCAGCTCCTGGCGCTGGAGAAGGCGGTCAACGTCAAGGTCATCGACCGGACGGCGCTGATCCTCGACATCTTCGCCCAGCACGCGACCAGTCGCGAGGGCAAGGCGCAGGTCTCCCTGGCGCAGATGGAATACATGCTCCCTCGTCTCCGCGGGTGGGGTGAGTCGCTCTCCCGCCAGGCGGGTGGCCGGGCCGGCAGCAACGGTGGCGTCGGCCTCCGTGGCCCCGGTGAGACGAAGATCGAGACGGACAGGCGCCGCATCCGCGAGCGGATGGCGAAGCTGCGTCGCGAGATCAAGGGCATGAAGCAGTCCCGCGACACCAAGCGCTACCGCAGGCGTGCCACGCCCGTTCCGTCGATCGCTATCGCCGGATACACCAACGCCGGCAAGTCGAGCCTGTTGAACCGGATCACCGGCGCCGGCGTCCTCGTACAGAACGCGCTGTTCGCCACCCTCGATCCCACCACCCGCCGCGCCGACCTCCCCGACGGGCGATCGGTCGTGTTCACCGACACGGTCGGCTTCGTCCGGCATCTGCCCACGCAGTTGGTCGAGGCGTTCCGGTCCACGCTGGAGGAGGTGGTCGACTCCGAGCTGCTACTCCACGTCGTGGACGGTTCGGACGCGTTCCCCCTTCGTCAGATCGAGGCGGTCCGCAAGGTGATCAACGAGGTGGTGGAGGAGCAGAACGCCGAGCGCCCCCGCGAGTTGGTGGTCATCAACAAGATCGACGCGGCCGACCCGGTGGTGCTCACCGAGCTGCACCACGCCCTGCCGGACGCGGTATTCGTCTCGGCGGCCACGGGGCAGGGTGTCGACGAGCTGCTCGAACGGATCATGCAGATCGTGGCCTCCGGTGACATGGAGATGACTCTAGAGGTCCCGTACACGCGGGGTGACGTGGTCGCACGGGTCCACACCGAGGGTGCGGTCGTCGAGGAGGAGCACACCGACCGTGGCACTCGCCTGGTCGTGCGGCTGCCCGCCTCGGTGGCCGGTGAGCTCGGCGAATTCGTCTCGGACAGCAGTACGCGCGACGGGGCCGCCTGACCGGCCCCTGCGACGACGACGCCGCCTGACCCGATCGATCCCGGGCAGGCGGCGTCGTCGTCGAGGGCCGGTTCAGAGCTTGCGGAACACCGTGACGACCTTGCCCAGGATTGTGGCGTGCTCGCCCGGGATGGGACTGAAGGACGGGTTGTGGGGCAGGAGCCAGACCCCCGTGGAGTCCTTGCGGAAGGTCTTCACGGTCGCCTCACCGTCGATCATCGCGGCGACGATATCGCCGTTGTCCGCTACGTTCTGCCGCCGCACCACGACGTAGTCACCGTCGCAGATCGCCGCGTCGATCATCGACTCACCGACCACCCTGAGCATGAACAGGTCCCCGGACCCGACGAGGTCGGTCGGGAGGGGGAAGACCTCCTCCACGGCCTGCTCGGCCAGGATGGGGCCACCCGCAGCAATCCGGCCGAGGACCGGGACGTAGACGGGCTCGACCGCTCCGCTCGGACGACGGACCTCGCTGGTCGGCGACCGGCGACCCCGGGCCTTCTGCCCGGGCACCCCGTGGACGTCGACAGCCCGCGGCTTGTGCGGATCCCGGGTCAGGAACCCCTTCTTCTCCAGGGTCCGCAGCTGATGCGCTACCGACGACGTCGATTGCAGGCCCACCGCGTCCCCGATCTCGCGGATGCTCGGCGGATAGCCGCGCTCCTTGACCGTGTCGTGGATGTGCAGTAGCACGCTCTTCTGTCGGTCTGTCAGTGAGTCGAAGTCGGGCTTCGGCATCTCGGGTCCCTTCGGCGAATGGATGTTCGACGTCGTCATCTGTGTACACCCTATCGCCCCTCAGCGGGGAGCGCCACACACACACGTTCGAAGTTTTTCGTCGCGGAATGGTGACCTTGTCGGAGTCGCGTGATACAACTCTAGGCGTATCGGGATTCGAACAGACGTACACAGAAACCCATACGGTTGTGCGAATCCGCTTCGCACACCGTATCGAGCAGGGAGTGGACATGACCATTCTGGAGATGCACTCGCACACCGACTCCACCGCGCGCTGGACGGAGATCTGCGCGGCAGAACACCGCGCTCCCGCACCGAGCGCGGACGGTGTCCGCCGGGATCCCGACCGGTCCGGTGAGCGTCAGACCCGTGGGCGTACCGGGACCCGACCCGGCGCGCGGCCGGTGGGCCGTCGCGACTCCGCCTCGCCCAACCGCGGCGCCTCCGCCGACCGGGTC
>NZ_KV823609.1:0-3975 GCF_001815995.1 Dietzia sp. HMSC21D01
GACAACGGCGCGACGACGGCTGCCCCGGCTAAGGATCTCCACCGGCGCCCGCTGCGCGGCATCGAGTAGCTCGCTCTGATGAGCGCGGAAGTTGCTAAGCGTCGTGGTGACCATGCCACCAATAGTACATCTTGTACAACTAGTGGTCCAGTGGCCTGCACGCGACATGGGCGCCGAGTCTGCTTCGAGGCTTCTACCCTGTGGGTTTGACGTAATCCGACATTATCGCACTTCCACGCGCAGGCCGGAGCCCCGTAGGGAACGCGTGGCTGCGCCCGCGTGGTCAAGCCAGGCAGGTCCTGGTCATACGGTCCGAACTGGTGCGGTGGTGTTGCGCTCGATGGTCAGGAGTTCTAGCAGTTCGTCCTCGGTCACGACTTCGATCGGCTGTCCCTTGGCCCGCAGTTCGAGGGCTTTGCGGGCTTTGCCGGTCTGAAATTCCGCGAGGTCGTCGCCGCGGAAACCATCGCCGATCACCAACACGGTGGTTTTCCGCGTCAATCCTTTGGCGGGTGTGGCTCCGACGCGTGCGACCGCGTCACAGGCGTCTTGCCTGGTCATGCTGCCCAAGCCTCCAGTGAAGACCACAACCTGACCGTAGAGGGGATGCTCGGGATCGGCGTCGATGGACGCCTCTGGAATGGCTAATGGGCCGCGAGCAGAGTGACTGGGGGAGCGGACAGCGCGAGCCTGCCTGCATGGGTCCCAGCCGCCGGCAAAGAGACGACCGAGGTTCACCGTCAGCGCGGCGGTCAGGTGCGTCAGGTCTGCGCACTCGTTGCGGTCGGCGAGGGCGAGCAGGACACCGGCGCAGGCGCGGGCATCTGCCGCGGCATCGTGGTGGCGCTCAAGCGGTACGCCCAGGTGAGAGGCCACTATCGGCAGTCGGTAGGACACCAGGTCCAATGCTTGCCGGGCCATGACGAGTGTGCATCCGTAGGTCCACTCCGGCCATGGGTGGCCAGAGGTCTCGCATGCGTAGCGCACCACGCTGGTGTCGAAGGAGGCGTTGTGCGCCACGACGGTGTGCCCTTCGAGGTACTGCGAGATTTCGGGCCACAGTTCACCGAACCGGGGCTTGTGCTGGACCATCTCCGGGGTGATGCCGTGGATGGAGACATTGCGGGCAAAGAACTCGTCGTGCCCCTCGGGGGGACGGATCATCCAGCTTCGTTCGTCGGTGACGACGCCGTTAGTGACCACTGTCGCGCCAAGCGAGCAGATGCTAGCACGGCTGGAGTTGGCAGTTTCGGTGTCGAAGGCGACGAAGGTCATCTCGGAGCTCATCGGTCACCCACCGGCATAGGGCGAGCAACCAAACTGGAATCGTCGTTCAAGTAGTACCTGAACTGGCGAGGATGACTCTTCGGCAATCCTGGGTCTCGAGGCAGTGGGTAGGCCGCGGTGAGGCGAATCGATTCCAGCTTGCCCCACCCGGTTGCCAGGTCCTTGACGGTGACTCCGAGGGTGAAAGCTGCGCGCCCTTGGCCTTCCCGTGAGGCCTGCGGGTTGGGGGTCCGGGTGGTGAGCGATGCCAGGTCGGGCCAGCGTGGTTCGGTCAGGGCGCCCAGTCCCTGCCGCTCAGGCGATTCGAGAACCGCAGTGAACCGGTTCTTCAGCTGGGTGATCTCGGCCTCAACTTTGCTGAGAGTATCGTCCACGGTGAAGTAGCCGGTGATTTCTGCTTGGTCCACTTCGGGCATCGGGGCGTCCGTCGTCTTGACGACGAGCCGGCCCGAAAGAAGCCTCTGGAGTAGCTCACGGTCGTTGCGTTCAACCGTCCAGCCGCCGAGCTGGCGGGGCAAGTCGGCGGCGCCGTTGACGTCGATGAGGCAGATGTAGAAGCGATCTGCCGACAGTTCGACGCACGCCACGGGCGGTAGGTATTTCATGCTTCCCCTTGCAGTTTCGGAGGGGTGTTCACATGAAAATTTACCGCTCAGGGTATCCGCGGTGGCGGGTTTCTAAATTTCTTCGAAGAAGTCTTCGTCGATGCGGTGTAGCACCACGGTGTGCAATTCCTGGACTCCGACGCCGTACTGGACCAGGAGGCGGGGCAGGCGAGCGCCGTCGATGAGTTCGATGCGGGCGTTGATTCGCTCGGCTTCCAGTAGGGCTCCGCGGGTGAACGACGAGGTGGTGATGAAGACGCCTCGATCGCCTTGTTTGCCCAGGAGGGTGCCGGCGAATTCGTGGATGCGTGGGCGGTCGACGTGCGGTCGAGGGCGTAGCGCTTGGCTTGGACGTAGATGCGGTCCAGTCCGAGGGGGCCTTGGCTGATGATGCCGTCGACGCCGGCGTCTCCGCTGGCGCTGGTGCGCTCAACGTTGCCGGCCCTGCCGTAGCCCATTTTCTCCAGCAGGCGGATCACGAGGTCTTCGAACCCGGAGGGGAAAGGGTGAGCGCTCTGTCGAGGAGTTCGATTTCCAGAGTGGCCTGGTTCTCCAGGACCGCGGCGTCGATGAGGTCTTGCGGGGTGGCAGTCGTTTCGTCCAGGTCGACCGGAGGTTGCGGTGTCTTCTTGCCGTCTCGGTTCCGGGCTCGGTCACGGAACGCGCGGAAAGGCTCGAACTGCTCGAGCGCCGGCAGGTCGACACGATCGGGGTGCTCGGCGTTACCGCTACGGAGGTAGCCAGGAGTCGCGATCGAGTAACGACCTTACTTGAGGCGAGGCCTTTCCAGCCAGGGGCGCGTTGACGTGCTCGGGCACTACTGAAAGCTGTTCGAGGATGTCGAACATTTAACTCCCCGTCACGGTGCGCAGGTTCGCATGCGAGGGAGTCAAATGGTTGCCCAGAGGGGCTTAGGGAAGCAGCTCGTCGTCGATCCAGTCTTCTGCGCAGTAGATCGCGTCGACCATCATGCCCATTGACGTGTGCCCCGTCGCAGTCATCGTCTCCTCGTCCACGGTAGTCGAATCACTCGAACTGTCGGGCGCAGCTCCCGCACCGACCTTCAGGAACTTCATCCGTCCGTCCGACCGGCAGTGCACCGCCACGGTCCCGCCGTCAGGGAAGTAGTGCTTCATGCGCTCGGTCACGACGTCGTCAGCTGGATCGTCGTCGATACATGCCACGGTGTTGCGCACCCATGGGTACTTGACGTCGCGGAACTCCGCGTCGCGGTTGTGCTGCGCAAATCCGAACGTTGCGACCGCGTGCGGGTCTCGTGTCTCGTGCCGCGCATCCCACTGTTTCGCGAGCTGCCCTAGAAAGAAGTTGTAGCCCGCGTCCACCACAGGCCCGTCGCCCGCGAAGAGTCGCCTGACTACGGTGGTCTCGAAGTCTTCCGGACTGGGGCCGGTGCGTACTCGGTGCACGACGGCTCCTTGCTCGATCGAGAAGGCGTCCATCACGTACCGCACCGGGCGCTCGCCTGTGGTGCGAAGTGAGTCGACGTCGCCCTTCCGGGCTATCAGCTTGATAGCCCAGTCGTAGTAGTGGCCGCCTCGGATTCCGTACCGCACGTGCAGTTCGGTATTCACTGGGTTGCCGTTCCCATATGGACCCAGCGATCCGACGAATTCGTTGTACTCGATTCCGGCCGCCGGCACTTCGTAGGGCTTCTTCTTAGTCATGCCCCAACGATATGGCCGCCCTCCGACAACGGGGTCATCCCTCTGACCATCCGACCGTGTCGCTGGGGTACACGGCAGCGGGGCATCGCTCAGCTTGGGCTTCCTCCTGGTTCAAAAGGCCACGAACGTTCTGTGGCACGTGCATTTCTTAGGGTCTAGAGCCCAGTGGTGCTCGCTTCATCGTCAGTGGGGGAGTACCTGCCGGTTGCGAGCTGCCTGCTGGTGGCGGTATAGCGTGGCTCGGGACCAGCCGACCAGACTGGCTGCTTCGGCGGCGGTCCGGCCCTTTTTTCGGGCGTCTTGGGCGATCTCGAGCTTCTCGGCGATCACTGCGGGATCAACAGGGGGCCGGCCGAACCGAGTGCCGCTCTGCTTCGCCGCGGCGATGCCGGCGTTGA
>NZ_KV823610.1:0-5327 GCF_001815995.1 Dietzia sp. HMSC21D01
GGGGTAGCGGATCCGGTCCCCGGGTAGCGGATTCTGGGTGGACGGCGGCTCCTCGGAGAGGAGGGCCTCGACCCGCCGCCGCAGCCCGGGCAGCGCCGAGGCCTCCCGCGCGGTCACCAGCACGGTGCGGGCCGCCGCGACCACGTCGACGGCCTCCGGCCGCAACCCGCGAACCCTCCCGGCGAGCTGCACCGCCTCTGCCAGACCCGCACACTCGAGCAGCAGCGCGGCCTCTCCACAGCGGCGGATACTCGTCGTCGTCATCTCTCCCCCGCCGGCGCGAACGGCGCCAACGACACGCCGGAGGCCACGAGAGCCGACCGCACCCGGCGCGCCAGGTCGACGGCTCCAGGGGTGTCCCCGTGAACGCAGATCGACGCGGCCTCGACGACGACCGGCGAGCCGTCCGAGGCCGTGATCTCCCGCCCCGTGGCCATGGCCACCACCCGGGCGGCGACCTCGTCGGCGTCGGTGATGACGGCTCCCGGCTCGCCGCGCGGCACGAGGGTGCCGTCGGGTCGGTACCCGCGGTCGGCGAACGCCTCGGTCACGGCCCGCACGCCCGCCTTCTCGGCCTCCGTCAGGACCGCCGCACCGGGCAGGCCGAGGATCGGCAGCGGGTCCTCGTCGGCGACCGCGGCGTAGGCCAGGACCGCGTCGACGACACCGGCCGCCTGCTCGCGATCGTGGACGATGCGGTTGTAGAGGGCCCCGTGGGGCTTGACGTAACGTACCCGCGAGCCGTGGCGTCGCGCGGCCATGTCGAGCTCGATCAGCTGGAACGCCACGATGCGGGCGACCTCCTCCCGACCGAGGTCGTGATCGACGCGACCGAAGTTCTCCGCGTCGCGGTACGAGGGATGCGCGCCCACGGCCACGCCCCGCCCGGCGGCCGCGACGACCGTCGCGTTCATCGTGGGCCGGTTGCCGGCGTGGAAGCCGCACGCGACGTTGGCGGAGGTCACCACGGCCAGCAGGGCGGCGTCGTCGGGATCGGGCCCCGCGTGGGGCGCGAGCGAGGCCGCCCACCTCGGGGTGCCGCGGCGGGCCTCCCCGAGGTCGCAGTTGAGATCGATGCTGCCGCGATCGATGTCGTGCGCCTGTGCTTGCACACCTCCATCCTGCCCCAGGTTCGCCACCTCCGGCGGCTGCGGTCATGATGGAGGTCATGATCGTCATCCGCTGCGGCTCCGCGCCGGTCCCGACGGTCCTCGGCGAACACCCCCGCATCGAGGTCAGTGCGGCCCCCACCAAGGACGAGGTCGCGCGCGCGCTCTCGGAGGTCGGCACCCGCCGCCGGCTGGTCGTGTGCGGCAGCGACGCCGGACTGGCCGCGCTCCTCACCCGACTCATGCGCACCGAGAATCTCGACGTGGAGATCGCGTACGTCGCCGACGAACCGACACCGGCCACCAAGGCGTACGGCCTGCCGACCGGCTCGGAGGCCGCCAAGCTCGGCGTCCGGGGCAGTGCCCGCGAGGTACCCCTCGTGCGCGACGACACCGGGACCGCGCTCGTGGGCGAGGCCACCGTCCGCGGCCCCGAAGGGGGCCACCTGGTGGGCGAGGCCTACGCCGACGACAACCGGGTCTTCTCCGGCGAGATCGACACCCTCACCGTCCGCCCGACGCCGGACCTGCCCGGCGTCGTCGCCACGGCCGCCCGCCCCCGCTGGCTGCGACGACGGCCGTGGCTCGCTGCCCGCGCGGTCCAGCTGGGGACCGAGGCCGGCCTTCTCACCCGCGACGGGGTCACCGGCCGGAGGGCCATCAAGAGGACGACCTTCTACCGTCATACCGAGCCATGGAGGCTCGTGTCGCCCTGAACGGCGGCATCTCCGGCGCGGGCCGGTCCGGCGAATCCGGCCACTCCTCCTTGAGCAGCTCCGGCGACACGGCCGGCGTCCGCACCGTCGGCGGCAGCGTGGCCAGTGCGGAGATCTTGCTCAGGCCCGCCACCTGCATCACGTCCACGAGGATGGACCGGATCTGGGCGAGCATCACCATCTCTGTCATGCCGGAGCCGATCACCAGCTCCCGCTTGGCCCGCGCGGACACCGCGCGCAACTCCCGCAGCACCGTCGCGGCACCGGGTGCGTCGGGGTCGGCGGCCACCCGCTGGGCGAGCAGCTCCACCGCGTCGGCGAGCGCGGCCAGCAGCGAACTGAGCGCGGGCGGGACGTCGACCTGGTCGTCGACGGCCACGATCGCCCGCCGCGCCAGCACCCGGATGTTGCGGATGCCGTTGTCGAGCGGGTTGAGGATCCGGCTCAGCTCCACCTCCTCCGGACGGCGCCGACGGTAGAACGGCGAGATCCGCACCAACTCCTGCGCCCCCGCGAGCTGCTCCTCCACCGCGTCGATCGCCGGCTGGGTGTCGCGGGCGTCCTGCAGCGCCTCGCGGATGCGGTCGGAGTCGCGGCGGTCCAGGCCCTCGGCGACCTCCGCCAGGACCGACGAGGCCACCCCGAGCAGTGACGCCGCCTCGCGTCGGGCGCGCCGCAGCGGGTGCACGGGGATGAGCGACATCGCCACCAGCGCGACGACACCGCCGACGGCGGCGTCCACCATCCGCTCGTAGCCGCCCGCCGAACCCGGCGGCAGGATCGTGGCCACGAGGATCGCCGATGACGCCGCCTGCGTCCCCACGAGCGCGCCCCGGTCGAGGAACACCGCCGCCGACATCGCCAGCACCACCACCGCGGCGATCTGCCACGGGCCGGAGCCGATCTGCGCGATGAGCAGATCCCCCAGGCCGACGCCCACCACGACGCCGATCACCAGCTCGATGCCGCGGCGGACCCGCCGGCCCATCCCGGTGCCCAGCGCGATGGCGGCCGCGATGGGCGCGAAGAACGGCGCGGGGTGCCCCAGCAGGTCAAACGCGATGTACCACGCGATCCCGGCGGCCAGGCCGCACTGCAGGATCGGCAGGAACGCGTACGCCAGACGCCGGGTCCGCGTCCTCAGCGGAACCGGCAGCGCGGCGTAGACGCCCAGCGCGCGGGCGTCTAGACGATCACGCCAGGCCGAGAGGCGCGGCGGCGTGCGGGTCCGACTCATTGATCAGGTCCAGGCAACGGATGTACTCGTCCTCCTCACCGATCGACTGCGCGGCGCGGGCCAGCGCCGCGACCGCGCGGAGGAACCCGCGGTTCGGCTCGTGGTCGTACGGCACCGGGCCGAAGCCCTTCCAGCCGTGGCGGCGCAGCTGATCCAGCCCGCGGTGGTAACCGGTGCGGGCGAAGGCGTACGCGGTCACCGCGTCGCCGGCGTCGAGTGCGCGCTCGGCGAGCTCGGCCCACGCGATCGACGCCGCGGGATGGTCGGCTGCGACCGTGCGGGGGTCCTCGCCCGCGGCGAGGGCGTCCTCCGCCTCCGGATCGCCGGTCAGACGGGTGGGCGGGGGGCCGAGGAGATCTCCGAACTGGGTCATGCCGACCATTGTCCACGAATTGCCGCCTCCGTTCCCCCGGCGGGCGAACGGGCGCGGGACGGGCGACCGACCGGAGAGCGCAGGG
The DNA here is from genome assembly GCF_001815995.1 of Dietzia sp. HMSC21D01. Lineage (NCBI taxonomy): Bacteria > Bacillati > Actinomycetota > Actinomycetes > Mycobacteriales > Dietziaceae > Dietzia > Dietzia sp. HMSC21D01. The sequence goes on from NZ_KV823610.1 coordinate 3,521, forward strand.
CGAGCGTTTGCTATGGTGAGAGCCCTGCGGCGCCCCACGACGGGCGCCGCGGTCGCGTTGCCGTAGGCCGCACTGACCGCCGCCGCGACGCGGGATCGATGGTCCGGTGTCGAGGCCCGGAGCGCGCGGAGCCCCCTCCGCCGGCGCCCCGCCTCCACCGTACGTCTCTGCCCGAGACGAACGAGAGGCCGGTGACGGCCGGAAGGAATGTAGTTGTCTAATCAACGAATCGCCATCTTCGGAGCCGGCCCCAGCGGCATCGCCGCCCTGCGGGCCTTCGAATCCGCGCAGCGCGCGGGCGCCTCGATCCCCGAGATCGTCTGTTACGAGAAGCAGGACGACTGGGGCGGCCAGTGGAACTACAGCTGGCGCAGCGGGATCGACAAGTACGGCGAGCCGGTGCACTCCTCGATGTACCGCAACCTGTGGTCGAACGGCCCGAAGGAGGCCCTGGAGTTCGCCGAGTACACCTTCGACGAGCACTTCGGCCGGCCGATCCCGTCCTACCCACCGCGCGAAGTGTTGTGGGACTACATCGACGGCCGCGTGCGCCGGTCGAAGGTCAAGGACCAGGTGCAGTTCTCCACGGCCGTGCGCTGGGTGGACTACGACCGCGACCAGGACAACTTCACCGTGACCGTGGAGAACCTCCGCTCGGGCCGCACCACCACCTCCGAGTTCGACCGCATCATCGTCGCCACCGGCCACTTCAGCTTCCCCAACGTGCCCGGGTTCGAGGGCATCCACACCTTCCCCGGCTCGGTCCAGCACGCCCACGACTTCCGCGGCGCCGAGAACCTGGCGGACAAGCGGGTCCTGCTCGTCGGCGCCTCCTACTCCGCCGAGGACATCGGCGTGCAGGCGTTCAAGATGGGCGCCCGCTCGGTGACGATGTCCTACCGCACCCGGCCGATCGGCTACGACTGGCCGGACGGCATGGAGGAGCTGCCGCTCATCGACCGCTTCGACGGCAGCACGGTCCACTTCACGGGCGGCGAGACGCGGGAGTTCGACGCGGTGATCCTGTGCACCGGCTACCTGCACAAGTATCCGTTCCTGCCCGCCGACCTCGCACTGCAGTCGCCGAACAACATCTACCCTTCCGGCCTGTACCGGGGCGTGGTGTGGCAGAAGAACCCGCGCGTGTACTACCTGGGCGCCCAGGACCAGTGGTTCACGTTCAACATGTTCGACGCGCAGGCCTGGTACGTCCGCGACCTCATCCTCGGACGTACGCCGCTGCCGTCGGCGCAGGACCGGGCCGCGCACATGCGCGCCTGGCGCGACCGCTTCCAGAAGCTCGACGGTGACGCCGACGAGGTGCGGTTCCAGGCCGACTACATCCGCGACCTCATCGACGCGACCGACTACCCGGAGTTCGACCTCGACGAGGTCGTCCGCATCTTCCTCGCGTGGAAGGACGACAAGGCCGCCAACATCCTCACCTACCGCGACAAGCCGCACCGTTCGGTCATGACCGGCACGATGGCCGCCGAGCATCACACACCGTGGCTGCGCGAACTGGACGACTCGATGGTGCGATACCTGTCGACCCCCACGCGTAGCGAGCTGGAGCAGATGGTCGTGGACGGCGCGCCCGCCGAGTCCACCACGCGCTGACCGCCGGACCCGGGGATGAACACTCGATGACGCCTCGGCGATAACCGGGGCGCGGGGGCGATCGATCGGTCACGCTGGTCACATGACCGACTCTGTTGCCGATCCCTCCGGGTACCGCGCGGGCCTCGGCCGGCGCTCCCTCCTGCGGGCGGGGGCGCTGGCCGGGGCGGCGGTCGGCGCCGGGGCC
>NZ_KV823611.1:0-4286 GCF_001815995.1 Dietzia sp. HMSC21D01
GCGACTCGTCCCCGCGGCCCACCCGCGCGACTCGCCCGCGCGACTCGTCCCCGCGGCCCGGTTCAGGGCGCGATCGGCAGCGGCTCCCCGGCCATGTCGGCCACGGCGCGGAACGCCATCGTCATCCCGGAGCCGAGCGGGACGCCCGGCCCGGGGTAGGCCTCCCCGGACACCGACGCCGACGAGTTGCCCGCCGCGTACAGGCCCGGGATCACTCGGCCCTCCGTGTCGAGCACGGCACCGTTCGGATCGATCACCGCGCCGCCCTTGGTACCGAGGTCACCGAGGACCAGTCGGACGGCGTGCAGACAGTCGCCGCCCACGGGGCGCAGGCACTGCTCGGCCGTCGAGGCGCCCAGGAAGAAGCGACCGTACGGGTCCTCCCCGCGGGCGAAGTCCGCGTCCCTGCCCTGCTCGGCGAAGCCGTTGAACCGCTCGAGGCTCTCCTGCAGCGTCGCGGGGTCCAGCCCGGTGGCCGCCGCCAACTCGTCGACGGAGCCAGCGGTGTGCCACAGTCCCGCCTCGCGTAGCTGGTCGGGATCCGGCGCCGGGATGCAGATCGCCGGGAAGCTCCCGGCCTCGGCGTCGTCGAAGATCAGCCAGAACTCGTCACCGGCCCCGTCCGCCATCCGGGCGCGCATCCGGCGACCCATCTGGTCGTAGGGCAGGAGCTCGTTGGCGAACCGACGGCCCGTGCCGTCGACGATGAACCCGGAGCGGAATCCGAGCGTGAACGCCGCGTGCCCGTTGGGGAAGAGGGTGGCGGGGCACCACCACGACTGGTCCAGCAGGTCGAGCTGCGCCCCGACGTGCTCGAACATGCGGACCGCGTCGCCGGAGCCGGTGTCCGGGTGCGAGGACGACCACTCGGCGGTGGGCATCTGCTGCCAGCGGTGACGCAGCTCCCCGGAACGCTCGAACCCACCCGCGGCGACCAGCACGCCCCGACGGGCACCGAGCAGCCGGCGGCCACCGTCACCGTCGACGGCTACCCCGATCACGCGTCCGTCCTCGCCGCGCACCAGCTCGCGGGCCGCGGTGTTCAGACGCGTCTCGGCGGAGTCCATCGCGTCGAGCGCGAGCACGAGCCTGGCGACCCACGCGCGGCCTCCCTCCAGCCGGGTGGTGTCCTCGGCCGCGCCGAACTGGTCGGCGGGAACCGGCGGGCGCACATCCGCCACCCGATCCCCGACCTCCTCGCCCTTGATCGGCTTCGGGTAGATGCTCCGACCCTGCTCCTGGCGCCCCGGCGCGTCGAAGTAGTCGGGGAACGCCTGGAACCTCGTGGGGATGCCCAGTTCCTCCTGGAGGAAGGTGACGACCGCCGGCCCCGTGTTGAGGAAAGCGTCCTGCAGATCCCGGTCGGTTCGGTCGCCCACCACCGCACGGAAGTAGGTCCGCCCCTTCTCGACGGAGTCGTCGACACCGTCTCTGGCGAGGACGGCGTTTCCCGGCAGCCACACCGCCCCGCCGGAGTAGGCGGAGGTTCCGCCGAATCGGTCGGTCTTCTCGATCAGGCAGGTGGACAGTCCGCGCGAGGCCGCGGCGGCGGCACCGAACAGCGCGGCCACCCCCGATCCCACGACCACCACGTCGAATTCCGCGTCGAAAGTACTGTCCTGCGCCGTCACGAAGGTCCCTCGTCTTCTGTCTCATCGGGTGGAACACGTTTCAGTGCCCCGTCGTGACGATAACACCGGACTCGGACAGACCGCCGTCGGATGCGATCACCGCCGACCGCGGGCTCTCGCAGGCATGATCGACAGGGTGAGCGACGAGCAGCAGGGCCCTGCCGACGGCGTGGAACACACGGACGACGGCCGATACATCGTGGTCGGCGGGAGGCGTTGGCGCGCGACCGACCCCTCGATTCCCGAGAAGCTCCGCGCCGAGTTGGTTCGCGCACTGATGACCGGGCGGCGGGAGGTCAAGGCCCGGGGAGATGCGGCGCGGGTGATGGTGCATGACGCGAAGGTCGCCCTCGGTGAGCGCGGCGATCCGTGGTGGGAGCCGACCGACGAGGGCACGCGGCAGCGACTCGAGGCGACGATCAGAACCCTCCTACGTTCCCGCGGCACCGGGTCGATCTGCCCCTCGGACGCAGCCCGGGTCGTCGGCGGGGAACGCTGGCGCGACCACATGGAGACGGCGCGGTCGGTCGCGTTCGAGCTCCGCGAGAAGGGCGTCGTCGCAGTGACCCAGAAGGGCCGGCGAGTCGACGGGACGGACGTCAGCGGTCCGATCCGGATCGTCGCCGACAACGGCCTGGAATTCACTCCGGGCAATGAGTGAGATAACCGGAACGGATGGGTGAGGAACCCGCGGAGCGCAGTCGGATTCTTGTAAGCTACTCACCAGTAACGGTCCACTACCCGACCCCCCGCTCCCCTCCGGCACGATCGGCCCGCCGACCCGGGCGGGCTCCAGATGGAAAGGCACCCTCTTGCGCCGCACTGTGTTCAACGAAGACCACGAAGCCTTCCGGAAGACCCTCCGCGACTTCATCGAGTCCGAGGTCGTCCCCCACTATGACGAGTGGTACGAGGCCGGGATAGTCCCGCGCGACTTCTACTACAAGCTCGCCGACCTCGGCCTGTTCGGCATCACCGTGGACGAGGAGTACGGCGGTGCCGGCCTCGACTCGCACAAGTTCGAGGCCATCCAATCCGAGGAGGTCATCCGCGCAGGCGTGAGCTTCGGGGGCTCCAACGTCCACGTCGCCCTATGCCTGCCCTACCTGAAGATGCTCGCGACCGATGAGCAGAAGTCGCGGTACTTCCCCAAGTTCGTCTCCGGCGAGGAGATGTGGGCCATCGCCATGACCGAGCCGGGCACCGGTTCGGACCTCGCCGGCATGAAGACCACCGCCAAGCTCTCCGAGGACGGCACCCACTACATCCTCAACGGGGCCAAGACCTTCATCACCGGCGGCGTCCATGCCGATCGCGTCATCGTCTGCGCGCGTACCGCGCCGCCGCGGGAGGACGACCGCCGGTTCGGCATCTCCCTGCTCGCGGTGCAGACCTCGCTCGAGGGCTACTCCGTGGGCCGGAAGCTCGACAAGGTCGGACTCAAGACCTCCGACACCGCCGAACTGTCCTTCACCGACGTCAAGGTTCCCGTCGAGGACCTCCTCGGCGAGGAGAACCGGGGCTTCTCGTACCTCGGCCAGAACCTGCCGTCGGAACGCTGGGGCATCGCCTTCGGCGCCTATGCACAGGCCGCCGCCGCGGTGCGTTTCGCCAAGGAGTACACCCAGCAGCGTGAGGTGTTCGGCAAGCCCGTCGCCGCCTTCCAGAACACCAAGTTCGAGCTCGCGGCCTGCCAGGCCAAGGTCGATGCAGCTCAGGCCGTCGCCGACCGGGCACTCGAGGCACTCGACGCGGGTGAGCTCACCGCCGCCGAGGCCGCCTCGGCGAAGTTGTTCTGCACCGAGGTCGCGGCCGAGGTCATCGACCGGTGCCTCCAGCTGCACGGTGGCTACGGCTTCATCAACGAGTACCCGATCGCGCGCCTCTACTCCGACAATCGCGTGAACCGGATCTACGGCGGCACCAACGAGGTCATGAAGACCATCATCGCCAAGGACATGGGGCTGTAAGCGACCCCACCACCCCACGAACGGGCCTCGACCGCACACTGCGGACGAGGCCCGTTCTCGTGGCCGCTCCGCCGCCTCCGCCCCCTCCGTCCGGCCGGCGTCTCGCCGCCCGGCGCCCCTGGCCGCGGCCAGACGAGGTGGGACCCCATCGTGTCGTAGTGGGTTGCTAGTGTTCACTCTATCGAACACACGAGCGATCCTCGCCCGGTCGGGCGGTGATCACACCCACGCACGAAGGGGGCGGGCACCGATGACGCGAGCACCACAACCGCAGCCGCACCCGGGCGGCTCCGCCGACTGTCCCGCCATCGCCGCGGCCGGCGCCGCCGCCGTGCAGGCCCTGTACGCCGAGAACATCGCCGCCGCCGCCCGCCTGCGCGCCTGCTACCACCTTTACACCGTGTGCGAGGACGAGCAGGAACGGCGCGACCTGGCCGCCGGCTACGACCCAGAGATCGACCTGCGGCCCGAGCACGCCGTCATCGACCCCTTCCACATCGCCTGCGCCGAGATCGTCGCCGCCTACGGCGTGCACAACAACCGCGCCCGCACCCTGCTCACCCGGGCCCGCACCCTCATCACGCGCTTCCCCACCCTGGTCGAGGCCATGGAAACCGGCCGCCTCGACGAGGACACCGCCGACCTGCTCGCCCGCCACATGCGCACCGTGGACTCCGCCCACCGC
>NZ_KV823612.1:0-7891 GCF_001815995.1 Dietzia sp. HMSC21D01
GCGTATCGGTGATGTCATCAGCCTTGTGCCGGTGTTCGCCGACCTGGTCCCAGCGCGTACTTCTACGGAATGTAGAATTACACGGCGGAGTCGATGATCAATTGCGGTGAACCCCCTGTGAGGACGTGTGTGGATGGTGATGCGCAGGTCGACCACGCGGCCCGCCCAGGGGATCGATCCCTGGATGCTCGAGGCCGAGCGGACTGTGCAGCGGATTTCCACGCGCCCGGACCTCGGGCCCGCACCGAGATCCTCCCTCGTGGCGCTGGGGCTGTTGGCAGCCCTGCGGGCACTGGGCCTGGTGCTGGTGGCGGAGGCTGTCGCGCGAGGGATCGCGGGACTGGCGGTCGGCACCCTCTCGACCGGGTCGGTGCGGGCGATCCTGGTACTCGGTATGAGTGGTGTGCTGCTGCGGGCCGCTGCCGAATGGGCGACCGAGACGAGTGCACGCAGGGTCGCCATCGCCGTCAAGCAGAACCTGCGGGGTCGGCTGTGGCGCCACATGGTGCAAGCGCACGATCCCCGGGGCGGGACCGCGGTGCTCGCCACGGATGGCTTAGACGATCTGGACGAGTACTACCTGCAATCCGTGCCGGCCATAGTCGCGGCGATCGTGGTGCCCCCGCTACTGCTGGTACGCATCCTCGCCGCCGACTGGGTCAGTGCACTGGCGATTGTAGTGACGATCCCGCTGGTGCCACTGTTCATGGTCCTGATCGGCCGCCACACCGGTCAACGCACAGATGCGGCGTTGCGTGCTCTGGCCAGGCTGTCTGACCATCTGGCCGAACTGGCCCGCGGACTGCCAGTGCTGGTCGGGCTCGGCCGCGTCGAGGAGCAGACGGACTCGCTGGACACCATCCAGCGGATTTACGGGCGCCGCACGCAGGAGACGCTGAGGTGGGCGTTCCTGTCCGCCCTGGCACTTGAGCTCATCGCGACGATCTCTGTGGCGGTAGTAGCGGTCTTCTTGGGTCTCCGCTTGCTTGGCGGGTCGATGGACCTACAGCCCGCACTGCTCGCGCTGCTGCTCGCGCCAGAGTGCTTTACCGTGTTTCGCCGGGTCGGGGTGGCATTCCATGCGTCACAGGATGGCCTCGCGGCTCTGCACCGAGTGCGCGAACATCTCGAGGTAGCACCCGGGACTGACCTGCGAGAAGCCCACGGGGCCACGGTCCGCGTCGCAGGGCTCGAGGTTCGCTATTCCGGTCGCGGGGCCGCGGCATTGACTGGTCTCGACGCAGAGCTGAGCGGCATTGTCGCCGTGACCGGGGCCAGTGGAGCCGGTAAGTCCACGTTCCTCTCGGCGCTGGTCGGGGCGCTGCCGGTCGATGCGATAGTGCATGGTCGAGTCACTGGAATCGAGGCTGACCTCGTGGGGTGGTCACCCCAGTCGCCGCGAGTATTCGGTGCCACCCCACGGGCGGAACTCGCGTTGTATGGCGCGGATCCCGCGGCCGCTCTGGCCGAGGTCGGACTATCCCGGGTCGCCGAGTCGGCTGCCGCCGAACTCAGCCCGGGGGAACTCCGACGCCTGTCTGTGGCGCGCGCACTGGCCCGCGTGGACGCCGGCGCCCGCCTGCTGGTGCTCGACGAGCCGACTGCCCACCTTGACCACCATGCCGCTGAGCTGGTCAGGGACGCGATCGTGCGCCGGGCCGAGCGTGCCACGATCGTGCTGGCGAGCCACGAACCGATGACACTTGATCTCGCCACGAGCACTATTCGGATCTCTGGGCAGGCCGGCCGCGCAGACGATGACGCATCCGCGCTCACCGAGGCCGCTCGGGACGGTGATCTCGGCGCCTCCCCGGTCCCCGCTGTGGACGGGAATGCCGATCAGGGTCGTTACGGGCGGGGACCAGAACAGGGAGTCTGCGCGGGGGCGGACGAGCAGGTGTCGGACGAGACAGGCGGCGCCCAGCGTCTGTCACTCGGTGCGCTGATTGGTGCCCACGGCAGGCTCTGGGCGGGGGCGGTAGGCATCTCGGTGCTCGCCACCTCGCTGGGCTTGGCGCTCACCGCGCTGTCGGGATGGTTGATCGTCCGATCGAGCGTCGAGGAGTACATCATGTATCTCCTGGTGGCGATCGTCGGAGTTCGAGCGTTTGGGATCGGACGCTCGGTGGCCACATACGCCGAACAATTACTCACCCATCACGCCGCCTTTCGAACCATCGATGACCTTCGGCTGCGGCTCTGGCGAGCGATCGCAGCACGAGGAACCGGATCCCGGCGGCTGCTCGAGGGTGGGGCGCCCCTGGACTACCTCGTGACCCAGGCCGATGAACTGCGGGACCAACTCCCCAGAGTCGTTACGCCCGTGATCTCCGGAGTCGCCGTACTGCTGGGAGCCACACTCACCACCTGGTTGGTCACCCCCGAGTTCACTGTGCAGGTGGGGGTGAGCCTGAGCGCGACCATGGCCCTCGGCGCGGTCCTAGTGGCAACGGTCGAACGTGGGGGCGATGTGGCCAGGGTTGCTGGTCGGTCCCACCTGATACGGGGGTCGGCCTCATTGAACGCGGCAGCGGCGGACCTACGCGGTAATGGAGTGGCAGCGGCGGCGGTCGACCAACTCGACGAGCTGAACCGGAAACAGGCCGCCGCCGAACGGCGCGCCACCCGCGGCACAGGGCTCGGAACGGCGGCGGTGACAGCAGGCACGGGCCTCCTAGCGGTGCTCGTGGCAGTGTCCGATCCGTCGGTGGGTGCAGAACGAGCCAGTGTGATTGCCCTCCTGTGCCTGGCGCTGGGTGAGTCTCTCGCCGCGTGGGTCTCGGCAGTGCACCGAGTGCCGTCCGTGCGATCACTGCTGCAGAGCCTCGGCTCCGTACTGGGCCCCTTCCCGCAGACCGCATGGGGCGTTGGCGCGCCGAACGGCCCCGTGAATTCGGTGACGCTGGAGAAGGTTACTGCTCGGTATCCGCACACTGCGCGACCGGCCGTGGCGGAGGTGGATGCTGTCGCGCGCACGGGGTGCTGGTTGTTCCTCGACGGGCCGTCCGGATCGGGTAAGTCCACGCTGCTATCCGCCGTGATGGGGGCACTGCCCCTCAGTGGCGGCACGATCTGGGCCGAGACCTCTCCGATCACGACGTTCGCCGAAAAGGAATGGCGATCCCGCGTGGCCTGGTGCCCGCAGGACGCCTACGTCTTTGACTCCACCCTGCGCGGCAATCTCCTCCTATCCAGGCCGGCCGCCCAGGCCCCCGATGACGCCGCACTGCGGCGGGTTCTCGAGCGGGTCGGTTTGACCGTTCTGCTCGACGCGCTCCCCGACGGTCTGGACACCCGGGTCGGGGCCGGCGGTCGGGCCCTATCAGGAGGGGAGCGTCAACGATTGGCGGTGGCACGGGCACTGCTCACGCGCGCCGACGTTCTCCTGCTCGACGAGCCGACTGCGCACCTAGACGCGCCGACAGCCGACGCCATGATGGAAGATCTCCGTACCGCCGCCCACGACAAGGTGGTGATCCTGGTTTCACACCGCCACAACGACCGGCGGCCCGAGGACCAGGTGGTCCGACTCAGCTGAACGAGCCGGAGCGAGCCGTCAGATCCGCATCGTTCACTCATGGCCGGGGGCCGGGGCACCGAGACGGCGGAGTCGATCGCTCATGCGGCCGCCGCGGCAGGAGGCCTGGTGGCCGCAGCCGCGCTCGTTCCTGCTGCTCCCGCTGCGGTCGTCGTCGCCGACGCTGTCGGTCTCACCGCTACCGTCGGCGGCACCGACCCGCAGGATCGCGCGGGCCACCACCTCGTCGCGTACTTCGCGGCGAGCTTGGTCGTCGGCCAACATCTCCACCATCGCGGCGACCTCCGTCTCCGCGAGGACCGCTGTGGGCAGCCCCGGTAACGCTGACCGCCAGGCCCGGAATGCCAGCTGCAAGATGTCGTGCCGCTGCTCCACGTGCGCGCGTTCGTGGGCGATCACGGCCTCGAGCTCATCTGGATCCAGGTTGTCGAGAAGTCCCTGGGAGAGCACCGTGACAGAACCGGCGCCACGGGGGATGCAATATGCCACTGGTGCGGCCTCATCGATAACCCGCGTTCGCGCGCGGGTCGGGTGGGGCGCTGTGAGTAGTTGGAGCAGCGTCAAATGTCGGCGCCGTTGCCGCGTGACCTGGACGACGGTCGCACCCAGGTGCGCGAGAAGGTAGCAGCCCAGCAGGATTGCGGGGACGACTGCGGCCAGGGAATGGATCGGCGCGACCGCGCGGCCGATCAGCGCGAGCGCCCCGATCATCGAGACCCCGCCGGCCAGGCCGATGGCCTGCCAGAGAAGGAGCGCGCGAGCCGGGGCGTGCATCGGCCAGCGCGCGCGAGCCAACAGAACCGGCACCGGCCACGCCAGGGCCACAGCGACCCCAGCCAACAGGAGCCCCACGGCGCCGGTGGACATCGCCGACTGGAGGATCAGCCGTTTCCCTTCAGTAGCGTGCGTAACGCCGCCGCCTCATCGTTGGAGACCCCGCCGACGAACCGTGCAAGTACCGCGTGCCGGTCCCGGGAGTCTCCAAGGACTTCGTGCATGAGTTCCGCGGTGTACTCCTCCCGCGAGGCCACAGCGCGGTAGCGGTGGGGGCGCGCGGTGCGATCCGAGACGACCAGACCTTTGCGTGCAAGGCGGCTCAAGACCGTGAGCAGGGTGGTCACGGCGGGTGGGCGCTCCCGGGAGCTGTCGAGCACGCCCTTGACGTCGTACGCCGTCACCGGCCCACTGTGGTCCCAGATTACGTCCATAACGGCACGCTCCAACTCGCCCAGGGTCGCCACGGTGATCCTCTCCTCCTGCTTTGTAGCCGGATTCTATCAGTGGCGAAAGAAATTCGACTCTCGGTAGAAATATTTCTACGCTATGTAGAATGCCGATGGCGGGTGAACACGACACCCGATCCGGTGAAAGGGGTTGGCGTCCTATGGACGTTGTCGAGATCGCACGCTGGCAGTTCGGCATCACGACCGTCTACCACTTCCTCATGGTCCCGCTCACTATCGGACTCGGGGCGATGGTTGCCGTGATGCACACCGCCTGGGTGCGCAGCGGCCAGGAGAAATTTCTCCGGATGACCAAATTCTGGGGAAAGCTCTACCTCATCAACTTCATCCTCGGCGTGGCCACGGGCCTGGTCCAGGAGTTCCAGTTCGGAATGGCCTGGAGCGAGTACTCCCGGTTCGTCGGGGACGTGTTCGGTGCCCCGCTCGCGCTCGAGGGTCTGCTCGCCTTCTTCCTCGAATCGACCTTCCTCGGTATCTGGATCTTCGGCTGGGGCAGGCTGCGCAAGGGCGTGCACCTCGCGGCCCTGTGGTGCGCGGTGATCGGATCCTGGGTCTCGGCGTACTTCATCATCGTCGCCAACTCGTGGATGCAGCACCCCGTGGGCGTCGAGCTCGGCGAGGACGGCCGGCCGGTCATGACTGACGTGTGGGCCGTGCTCACCAACAACACCGCACTGGCAGCGTTCACCCACGCCGTCTTTGGTGCGCTCGTGGTGGGAGGGATGTTCCTGCTCGGGATCGCCTGGTACCACCTGTGGCGCCGCCGGCATGACGGGATCGACACCGTCGACGAGCGCGGGCACGTGATCGTGGGGCAGGCCCAGGACATACCGGGACGTGACCGCACCGACCACGGCGTCTGGATCTGGTCCCTGCGATTCGGCGCGATAGTCGCCATGGTGGGGTTCCTCGGCACAGTCGTCACCGGCGACATCCAGGGCAAACTCATGTACGAGCAGCAGCCCATGAAGATGGCTGCCGCCGAGGCCGCCTGCCACTCCGGCTCCTCCTTCTCGGTGCTCTCGCTGGGCAACCCGGGATCCACGGACTGCCGCGACGTCACCACTCTCATCGAGGTCCCCGGCGTTCTCGGCTTCCTCGCCACCGGGGAGTGGGGCGTCGACATGCCGGGTATTCGCGACCTCGAACCCGAGTATGTGAACCGCTACGGCGAGACGATTCCGGACGACGCCCTGTACGGCGACCGGGCGGGCGCGCAGATCGAGTACGTCCCCGTCATGTGGGTGACCTACTGGGGCTTTCGCCTCATGATCGGCCTCGGCGGGATAGTCGCCGCCGCCGGAGCGGTTGCCCTGTGGCTCACCCGGCGCGGCACCGTCCCCGGATCCCGCGGGCTCATGCGACTCGCGCTCGCCGGAATCCTCGCACCGTTCGCCGCGAACATCGCCGGATGGATCTTCACCGAGATGGGCCGACAGCCGTTCGTCGTGGCCCCGAACCCCGCCGTGACCGGAGCCGACTCCGTGTACATGTACACCCAGGCCGCCGTATCTCCCGGTGTGACCGCCGGGGAGCTGCTGTTCTCCCTCATCTCCCTGGGCTCCGTCTACGGGGTTCTGCTGGTCGTCGAGGTGTACCTGCTGGTGCGGTATACGCGCGGTGGAGTCGCCAGTGCGATGCCCGAACTCGTTGGTCAGGACGACGACGACGTCGACGACCCGGACGGCGAGCACGACGACGTGCTGTCGTTTGCCTACTGACCACGAGACGAGGAACAACCATGGAACCCCTTGCAATCATCTGGTTTGTCGCCATCGCCCTCCTGTGGACCGGGTACCTCCTGCTCGAGGGATTCGATCTGGGCGTGGGCATGCACATGATCTTCTCGACCCGCAGCGAACGCGACCGCCGCGTCATGCTCAACACCATCGGCCCCGTCTGGGACGGCAACGAGGTGTGGCTCATCACCGCCGTCGCTGCCCTCTTCGCCGCGTTCTCGCCCTGGTACGCCGCGCTACTGTCCGCCCTCTACGTGCCGCTGACCCTCGCGTTGCTCGGACTCATCGTGCGGGCCGTCGGTATCGAGTACCGGGGCAAGGTCGGCACAAGGGTCTGGGCGACGTTCTGGACGTACATGATCGGCCTCGGTTCCGCGGCCGTCGCGTTCTTCATCGGCGCGCTGCTCGCGCTCACCTCGATCGGACTGCCTATCGACGGCAACGGCGACCGCGTCGGCGGTCCCTTTGCCTGGCTCTCGTGGCCCGCCCTCGTCGGTGGCCTCGCCGTGGTGGGATTTGCCCTGGCCCACTCCGCCACGTTCCTGGCGCTCAAGGCCGACGGCCCAGTGCGGCGGCGCGCATCCGGTTTCGCCGTCCGGTGGGCTCCCCTCTGCCTGCTGCCGCTGCTCGTCTGGATTGCGATGGTGCAATTCGAGCACGGTGCCGGACCGGCGGGGTGGACGGTCGCCCTTCTCGCCGTGGTCTCCGGTGGCGTCGGATGGGCTCAGGCACGCGCGGGCCGGGAAGGGCTCGCGTTTACCGGCTATGCCGGCACCGGCCTGTTCGGGCTGGCCGCGATCTTCCTGGCCATGTTCCCGGTTCTGCTGCCGTCCACTATCGACAGTGCCTTTGACATCACGGTGCAGTCCGCGGCGCACAGCACCTATACCCTCGGCGTACTGTCCGTCATCACGGTCGTGGCGCTGCCTGTGATCCTCTGTTACCAGGCATGGAGCTACTGGGTGTTCCGGCACCGCGTCACGCCCGGGATGATCCCCGAGCCACACGTGGTTCTGCCGGCGATTCTGCGGGCCGAAGACGCCGGGCGCCAGGTGTAACCACCCATCAGCCGACTGCGACCAACCTGATGGCCGGGTCCGTCGTAGACGGCAGGACCGCCTCGGCAGACTGGCCCCCATTGAATTCGAGACCATCATGACCGACGAGGCCCTTCAGACCGCGTGACTAACCCTGTCACCTAACCGTGCATCAGCTCCCGGCGCTCGGTGGCGGGTTTCTGCCAGTACTGGCTGGCGGTCCGGTGTCGTGCTGCAGTGCCTACCGCGAGCAAGATTCGCGGGAGGCGCTATTGCTACGACTGCGGGAGGTCGCGGGTCAGCGGGACTACTTCCCACTGGGTGTCGCTTCGC
>NZ_KV823613.1:0-1262 GCF_001815995.1 Dietzia sp. HMSC21D01
GGTGCCGGCCAGGACGACGAGGGCGAGGCTCGCGGGCTCGGGTCGGCCGGCGCCCGTGGCGCGCACGGCCAGGAGTCCCAGGATGACGACGACGACGAGGACCGCCACGTAGCCGAGCACCCACGCCAACGCCGACAGCGCCACCCGGCCGCGGACCGGTGTGGTCCACAGTCCGGGGGCGCTGTGGCCGCGTGGGGCACGTCCGGGCGGGGGCCCGGTGTGCGGTTCCCCGTGCGGTGGCGTCGTCACGTCAGGTGGTCGGCCACCCGGAACGGAGCGTCGGTGGCGGCGGTGATCTGCTCGAGGGTCACGCCGTCGACCAGCTCGATGAGCGTGAGCCCGTCGGCGTCGCGGTCGAAGACACCGAGTTCGGTGATGATCCGGTCCACGCAGCCCAGGCCAGTGAGCGGGAGGGTGATCTCGGAGACGATCTTCGATGAGCCGTCCTTGGCGACCTGGTCCATGACCACGACGATCCGGCGCGCGCCCACCACGAGGTCCATCGCGCCACCCATGCCCTTGACCATCGCGCCGGGCACCATCCAGTTGGCGATGTCCCCGGCCGGGTTGACCTCCATCGCCCCGAGGATCGCGACGTCGATCTTGCCGGAGCGGATCATGCCGAAGCTCATCGCGGAGTCGAAGATCGCCGACCCCGGCAGGGTCGTCACGGTCTCCTTGCCGGCGTTGATGAGATCCGGGTCGACGTGGTCGGGGTGCGGGTACGGCCCGATGCCCAGCAGCCCGTTCTCGGACTGCAGGGTCACGGTCACCCCCTCGGGCACGTAGTTCGGCACCAGGGTCGGCAGGCCGATCCCGAGGTTGACGTACTGGCCGTCCTCCAGCTCCAGGGCCGCGCGGGCGGCCATGGCCTTGCGGTCCCGGCCCAGCCGGGCGGGGGTGGACTCCGGCGTGGCGGCGGTGCTCATCAGCGCTGTCCTTCCGAGGGCGGGTTGGTGGTCATCTTCTCGATCCACTTGGTCTGCGCGACCTGCTCCGGGGTCAACTCGACCAGCCGGTGCACGAAGATGCCGGGGAGGTGGATGTCGTCGGGCGCGAGCTCGCCGACCTCGACGACCTCCTCGGCCTCGACGATGCACACACGCCCTGCCATCGCGGCCAGCGGCGAGAAGTTGCGGGCGGTGAGGTGGAACCGCAGGTTGCCGCTGCGATCGGCCACCGCGGCCCGCACCAGCGAGTAGTCCGCCTCGATCGCCTGCTCGAGCACGTACGTCTCGCCGCGGATCTCGCGGGTCTCCTTG
>NZ_KV823613.1:1282-1627 GCF_001815995.1 Dietzia sp. HMSC21D01
CGGCATGCCGCCGTCGGCGACGAACGTGCCCACGCCCGTGCGGGTGTAGAACGCCCCGATCCCCGAGCCACCGGCCCGCATCCGCTCGGCCAACGTCCCCTGCGGGGTGAGCTCCACCTCGAGCTCACCGGCCAGGTACTGCCGGGCGAACTCCTTGTTCTCCCCCACGTAGGAGGAGACGATCCGCCGCAGCTTGCCGGACTCCAACAGGATCCCCAGACCCTTGCCGTCGACGCCGGCGTTGTTGGAGAACACCTCGAAGTCCCCCACCTCACGCGCGGCAAGCGCCTCGATGACAATCTGCGGGATCCCGCACAGGCCGAACCCGCCGGCGGCGATCGACGC
>NZ_KV823613.1:1647-3787 GCF_001815995.1 Dietzia sp. HMSC21D01
CGCCCCGTCGGGGATGTCCGCGACGGCCTCCGCCGCGGTCATGAGTTTGCTGGACATTCACGCACTCCTTGGGTGAGTCGGGCGGGGCCGTCAGGCCATACCGAGGATCTCGACGGCGGTCTTGCGCATGTCGACCTTGCGGACCTTGCCGGTGACGGTCATGGGGAACTCGTCCACGACGTGGACGTACTTGGGGATCTTGTGCCGCGCGAGCTTGCCGGTGGCGAACTCGCGGACCTCCTCGGCGGTGAGGTCGTCGCGGCCCGGCTTGAGCCGGACCCACGCCATGAGTTCCTCGCCGTACTTGGGGTCGGGCACACCGATCACCTGGGCGTCGAGGATGTCCGGGTGGGTGTAGAGGAACTCCTCCACCTCGCGCGGGTAGATGTTCTCGCCGCCCCGGATCACCATGTCCTTGATGCGGCCGGTGATCTTCACGTACCCGTCGGCGTCCATCTCCCCGATGTCGCCGGTGTGCATCCACCCCGCCTCGTCGATGGCCTCGGCCGTCTTGTCGGGCTGTTCCCAGTACCCGAGCATGACGCTGTAGCCCCGGGTGCAGAACTCGCCGGCCTCCCCGCGCGGCAGCGTCCCCCCGGTCGAGGGGTCGATGATCTTGATCTCCAGGTGCGGGCCGACCCGGCCCACGGTGGACACCCGGCGGTCGAGCGAGTCGTCGGCGCGGGTCTGCGTGGACACCGGCGAGGTCTCGGTCATGCCGTAGCAGATCGACACCTCCTCCATGTTCATCCGGTCGATCACCTGGCGCATGGTGGCCTCCGGGCACGGCGAGCCGGCCATGATGCCGGTGCGCAGCGTCGACAGGTCGTAGGAGTCGAAGTCCTCGAGCGCGAGCTCGGCGATGAACATCGTCGGCACGCCGTACAGGCTCGTGCACTTCTCCTGCTCCACCGCCTTCAGCGAGGCGACCGGGTCGAACGCGGGGGCCGGGATGACCATGCACGATCCGTGGGTGGTGCACGCGAGATTGCCCATCACCATGCCGAAGCAGTGGTAGAAGGGCACCGGGATGCACACCCGGTCGACCTCCGAGTAGTTGATGAGCTCACCGACGAAGTACCCGTTGTTGAGGATGTTCGAGTGGGAGAGCGTCGCCCCCTTGGGGAACCCCGTCGTGCCGGACGTGTACTGGATGTTGATCGGGTCGTGGTTCGTGAGCCCCGCCCGGATCTCCGCGAGGACGTCGGCGTCGGTGGGACCGGAGACCATCGACTCCCACTCCTCGTCGCCGAAGAGCACCACCAGCTCGAGGTCCGGGCAGTTCGGCTGCACCTGCGCGAGCATCCCGGTGTAGTCCGAGTCCTTGAACTGCGGCGCCGCGATCACGGCCTTGATCCCGGCCTGCTTGAGGACGAACTCGAGCTCGTGGACGCGGTAGGACGGGTTGATGTTGACCAGCACCGCGCCGATCTCGGCGGTGGCGTACTGGACCATCACCCACTCCCACCGGTTGGGCGACCAGATCCCCACCCGGTCCCCGGCGCGGATCCCGAGACGGTGCAGGCCCGAGGCGAGCCGGCGCACGTCGGCGAGGAACTCGCTGTAGGTCCAGCGCCGGCCGGCCTGCACGTCGACGAGCGCGTCGCGGTCGCCGAACTCCTCGACGGTCGCCGCGAGGTTCTCGGGGATCGTCTGGGTGAGGAGAGGGACGTCGGTCTCCCCGCGCGTATGCGACAGCGCGGGGTCGAGTGGGGTGGAATCGAGACTTGAGGTGGTCATCTCGGTGCTCCTCGGGGGCGGGGCCGGATCAGGCCCGGGGGGTTGTCACTTCGGTGGCGGCGGCCGCGCGACGCATCGTCGCCTCGGCCTGGCGGAAGACGGGACCGTCGACCATGCGACCGTCCAGCTGGAACACGCCCTGGTTGTGCTCCGCGGCGGCGAGTACCTTCCGGGCCCAGGCCACCTCGTCGTCGTCGGGCGCGTAGGCCTGTCGCACCACCGCCACCTGGGACGGATGGATGCAGGCGGTACCCACGAACCCCAGCGCGACGGCGTCGAGGGCCTCGGCGCGCTGACCGGCCTCGTCGGCGATGTCGAGGTGGACGGAGTCCACCGCCCACCGACCGAACGCGGCCGCGGCGAGCGCGACCCGCGCGCGGGCGTGACGCGGCACGTCGCG
>NZ_KV823614.1:0-3923 GCF_001815995.1 Dietzia sp. HMSC21D01
GGCGTAGGTGGCCCGCTCGTGGACGAACTCAACACTCGCACCCTTGGCGGTGACCTCACCAACGATCTGCTTCAGGTCCACCAGGGATCGAGCGAGCCGGTCCATCGAGGCAACGACGATCGTCACCGTGGCTGGTCTGGGCCCGGGCGACCCTGGTTGTCACCGAGGGGAGTGCTGAGAGCTACGAAGGGCCACGGTATCTACTTTGGTGGATCGTATGTCGGGCGCCACTCTGGTGAACTGTGCTCCGAGACACATTCGAGCTAGAGAAAGGGCGCCAGATGACTGTGAATCTGGGGAATATCACCACCGCCGAGAAAGATGGCGTGTTCACGATCGAGGTGGGGCGTCTCGACGATGCGACCCACGAGGGACTGGCCAAGGTGTTCCGCCTGGCTCACGAGTCCGACGCCGATGTGGTTGTCCTCACGGGCAAAGATCGCAGCTTCCTGAACCCGATGAACTACGACATCGAGTGGGTCAAGCACCTGGCCATCTATAAGGACATGCTCAAGATCTTCAAAGAGGCCGAGGACATCGTCCGCGACATCGTCAACTGCGAGAAGCCAACCATCGCCAAGGTCTACGCACCGGGCGCCCACAGCCTGGGCGCATCGCTCGCGTTGGCGTGTGACTTCGTGGTGGCCGCCGACGATGCCAGCTTCTCCGATCCCCACCTGTCCGGGTTCGGCGTAGTCCCCGGCGATGGCGGCTCGCTGGTGTGGCCCACCCGGATCGGTCTGGGTCGGGCGCGTGAATTCCTCATGCTGGACAAGGTCGCCTCAGCGCAGGAGGCGCTGGAGATCGGACTGATCAACCGGGCGGTTCCCGCCGATGACGTTGATGCCGAGGTCGACAAGATCATCGCCAAGCTGCAGTCCTACGATCAGGTCGGGGTCAAGTTCACCAAGCGTTGGCTCAATCAGTACATGCGGCAGAACATGAATATCGCCGGCATGGGCAGCCTGTACGCCGAGGGCATGGTCTTCTCCCACGACGAGTTCGCGAAGAAGGTCGACGAGTACACCGCGATGCTCGCTAAGCAGGGCGGTTACTCCGAGTCCTGAGAGCTCATCTACTGCGCGTATCCGCACTCCGACCGGTCCCGAAGGGTGAACATGTCAGGCCTGAACGTCCCACTGACTCCGCTGCGTTTTCTTGAACGCGCCGCGGAGGTGCATCCGGACAAAACCGCGGTAATCGACGGGGAGCGCAGCTGGACCTATGCGCAGTTCGCCGAGCACACCCAGCGCATGGCCCGGGCACTGCACGCAAGTGGTGTCCGGGCCGGCGATACGGTCGTGTTCCTTGGAACTAACTCCGCTGAACTGCTCACCGCCCACTACGCGGTCCCGCTGCTCAAAGCGGCACTGGTGGCCGTCAACACCCGCTTGTCGCCGGAAGAGATCAGCTACATCTGCCGGCACAGCTCGGCAGTAATGATTCTGGGCGATGGCAACCTTCTGGGCCCTTTGTCTGGGACAGATTTGGCCGATGTGCGGGAGAGAATAGAGATCCCCGCGCAGGATGGCTCCCTCCTACAGGTCCAGGAGGCTGTCGGGTACGCAGACTTTCTGTCCAGAGCCGCCGGGAACGACACCCAGTATCCGTGGGAGGTCGACGACGAGGACCGGGTCATCGCGATCAACTACACCTCGGGAACCACTGGCCGACCCAAGGGTGTGATGTACACCCACCGCGGTGCCTACCTCAACTCTCTCGGCGAGGTGCACCATCAAGGATTCACGACCAGCTCACGCTACCTGTGGACACTGCCGATGTTCCACTGCAACGGGTGGTGCACCACCTGGGCGGTCACCGCCGCCAGTGCTCTGCATGTATGTCTGCGCACGGTGCGGGCAGAGACGATGTGGGCCCTCATCGACGATCAGGAGATCACTCACTTGTGTGGCGCACCCACGGTCCTGACCACGCTCGCTTCCTCACCGAAGGCGCATCCATTGGACAACCCGTTGACGATCGTCACCGCTGGCGCCCCGCCCACCCCCTCGATCATCTCCCGAATCCGCGACCTGGGAGCGGAGCTGCTCCACGTCTACGGCCTGACCGAGACGTACGGCCCCTACGCCGTGTGCGAACCGCAACCGGTATGGGCCGACACTCTGGATTCAGAACAACACGCCTCGCTGTTGTCTCGGCAAGGAGTCGGGATGCTCACCTCTGAGCGTGTCAGGGTGGTTCGTCCTGAACCCGGACCCGACGGGGCACTGATCGACGTGCCCGCAGACGCAACCGAAATGGGCGAACTGGTGATGCGGGGAAACAGCGTGATGAAGGGCTACCTGGACGACCCGGAAGGGACCGCGGAAGCGTTCCGCGGGGGATGGTTCCACTCCGGCGACCTGGGCGTCATGCACCCGGACGGGTACGTTCAGATCCTGGATCGGGCAAAGGACGTGATCATCTCCGGTGGAGAGAACATCTCGACAATTGAGGTGGAACAGGCACTGGCCAGCCATCCCGCCGTGACCGGAGTCGCAGTAGTAGGAACACCCGACCCCACATGGGGCGAACGACCACTGGCCTTCGTTGTGACCGATGGCAACCAGATCAGCGAAGCTGAACTGATCACCCATGTTCGCTCCAAAATCGCCGCGTACAAAGTCCCCGATCGGATCGAGTTCAGGACACAACTACCCACGACCTCGACCGGCAAAATTCGAAAGAACATCCTCCGCGACCACGCCAGCGCCCCAGCCAGCGCGTAGGAAACAACCCACACTGAGTGACCGCACGGACCCCCTTACGGGATCAGCCCATGGCGACGGGCCTGCACCACGGCAGCATGTCTGGTCTTGACCGACAGTTTGGCCATGAGGTTTCGCATATAAGTCTTGACCGTGTCCGGACTCAATCCAAGACGCCGAGCGGCCTCCGCATTGCTGTATCCCACACTGGCACACAACAGGACATCAATCTCCCGGGACGTTAGCTGGATAGCTGACCCTTCGATCGGACCCTCGACGCTCTTCAACAGCTTCTCCACATCAGCGATCCGCTGCCTCAGACCGGGATCAGAAACCTCCGCAGCGATGTCCCGAAGCTGCAGATACGTCTCAGCCAAAACCTCCGACTCCCGCAAACTCCGCTGGCCAGACCGTCCATCAAGCTCACCATCGAGAACGCGAAGCCTAAAATCGACCTCCTCGTAGGCCCCCAGCTCCCGACTAAGCCGCCCGGCAAAGCTCTCCAACAGCGCCAAAGAACGATCCCCGAGGTGCGTCGACGTACGCAACGCGCCGTAAAGCACCCCTCGAGCTCTACCCCGGACAATAATCGGCGTCGCCGCCAAAGACTGGATACCCTCCCGAACAATCTCACCCACATAGTGATGGGTAATGCCCCTATTCGTTCGATATCGATCGACCCGGACCGGTCGCTTGGTCACAACAGCCAGGCCACCCGCACCCAGCCCCGGCTCGATAGTCAACCCCTCAAGGACATCACTGCGAGTCCCGGCGAACTCCGACAGGAGAACTCCACCCTCACTGGCACCACCACTGAAAAGGACATCGAAAGCCCGCTGCCTGTGCAAGCTGACCACCGTCGCACGGACCTTACTGCGCGCCCCAAAAGGAAGATCACTATCAGCCGCCACGCGCCCTCCTCTACCGCACCGGCGACACCACAACTCACCGGGTCATGAAAGCCTACGCCCGCCCACCTGCCACCATGACGAGCCAGCCGCCTTCCGCCACACAGAATCCCGCCACTACACAGAACCACCCTCTACCCTGCGCGTCGCAATGCCCGGTAGAGCGTTGATCGACCTACTCCGAGATCACGCGCGATTGCCGTCGGCCCCTCCCCCGCTTCGACGCGGGAGCGGGCCTTGTCGATCTGCTCCTCGGTCAGGACGCGTTTGCGTCCCCTGTACTTGCCCTTCGCCTTGGCGATGGCGA
>NZ_KV823615.1:0-520 GCF_001815995.1 Dietzia sp. HMSC21D01
GCCGAGCTCGCCGACGGGGCCGGGCAACTCCGCGACGGTTCGGCCGAGCTCGCCGCCGGCATGGAGCAGCTGCAGGCCGGGATGGGCCAGGCCGGCACGGGCGCCGACGAGGTGGCCGGCGGGGTCCGGCAGGTCGTCGGCGCGGTCCGCGGGGTCGCCGTCATCCAGGGGCAGGTCTCCACTGCGATCGAGGACGCCCTGTCCCGTCTCCGGGGGGACGCTCCCGAGGTGGTCCAGGCCCGCAACGCCCTCATCGGCCTGCGAGACCAGCTCTCCGCCCAGGGGCTCGACCAGAACACCCTGAGCAACCTCGACCGGCTCGACTCCGGCGCCGCCGAACTGGCCCGCCAGCTCTCCCAACCCGGGGCGGACCTGCGCGACGGCGTCTACGAGGCCACCCGCGGTGCCCGCGAACTCGCCACCGGGGCGGGGGAACTCTCCACCGGCGCCGACGCCCTGCGCGACGGTGCGGCGAGCGTCGCCGACTCCGCCGGCCGCACCCAGGACGCCATCGGCAGGA
>NZ_KV823616.1:0-562 GCF_001815995.1 Dietzia sp. HMSC21D01
GTTGACGTACTGGCCGTCCTCCAGCTCCAGCGCCGCCCGGGCGGCCATGGCTTTGCGGTCGCGTCCGATCCTGCTCATCAGCGCTGTCCTTCCGAGGGCGGGTTGGTGGTGGTCTTCTCGATCCACTTGGTCTGGGCGACCTGCTCCGGGGTCAGTTCCACCAGGCGGTGGACGAAGATGCCCGGGAGGTGGATGTCGTCGGGGGCGAGTTCGCCGACCTCGACGATCTTCTCGGCCTCGACGATGCAGACCCGGCCGGCCATCGCCGCGAGCGGCGAGAAGTTGCGGGCCGTGAGGTTGAAGCGGAGGTTGCCGCTGCGGTCGGCCACCGCGGCGCGCACCAGCGAGTAGTCGGCCTCGATGGCCTGCTCGAGCACGTAGGTCTCGCCGCGGATCTCGCGGGTCTCCTTGGGCGGGGACGCCACCGCGATCCCGCCGGACGAGTCGTACTTCCACGGCATGCCGCCGTCGGCGACGAACGTGCCGACGCCGGTGCGGGTGTAGAACGCCCCGATGCCGGATCCGCCGGCGCGCATCCGCTCGGCGAGCGTGCCCTGCGGGG
>NZ_KV823616.1:582-935 GCF_001815995.1 Dietzia sp. HMSC21D01
CGCCGGCGTTGTTGGAGAACACCTCGAAGTTGCCGACGTCGCGGGCGGCGAGGGCCTCGATCACGATCTGCGGGATCCCACTCAGGCCGAACCCGCCGGCGGCGATCGACGCCCCGTCGGGGATGTCCGCGACGGCCTCGGCCGCGGTCATGATCTTGCTAGACATGCTTCTCCATTAATCTCTAGCTGCAAAGCTAATCTGGGTTTGCTGACCCTTCGGGAAGTCCCGCGGCCGACTCGGTCGCGGGACTTCTGTCATTAGGTGCCGTGGAACACGTCAAGTGCGAGGGTCGTGCTAGCTGCTCCTGCGTAGAAGACACCCGCTAGGAGACTGCTGAACAAGCTGCGATCCT
>NZ_KV823617.1:0-923 GCF_001815995.1 Dietzia sp. HMSC21D01
CCCGCCGTCGTCCACGCGGAGCAGCGTCTGGCCGCCGGCCCGGATACGGGTCTTGGTGCGGGTGCCGCCCTCGTGCCCGAGCGCACGGACGTCGATGTCGGCGAGCTCGGAGCGCAGCGTCTCCCCGGCGGCGTCGTCGGCCAGGGGCGCGACGAGCCGGACGCGGGGCACGCGGTCGATGCGCGCGCACATGAGCGCCGCCAACCCGGCGCCGCCGGGACTCACGCGCGTGTGATCGGCGTCCACGACGGGGACGGGGGCGTCAGGGCACAACCTGGTCGACGTGCCCTCGAGGTCACGGTCGAGGACGACGTCTCCGACGACGGCCACGGGGTCAGCGTGCATTGTCCACCTCTCGGCTCCGGGGCAGCCGCGTGTCCACGGCGGCCGCGAGGGCGTGCAGGAGCACCAGGTGGCACTCCTGGATCACCGCCGTGTTGCAGGAGGCGACCCGTATCGACTCGTCGCATTCCTCCTCGAGCGGGTTGGGTCCGCCTCCGGTGAGGGCCCATGTGGTGACGCCGCGCTCGCGCGCCCGGCGGGCGGCGGCGATGACGTTCTCGCTGGTGCCGCTCGTGGACAGCAGCACGAGGATGTCACCCGGCGAGGCGTGCGCCTCGACCTGGCGGGCGAAGACCTCCGCGTAGCCGTAGTCGTTGCCGATCGCGGTGAGCCCTGACAGGTCGGAGGTCAGGGCTATCGCGGAGACGGGACGCCGGTCCTCGATGAACCGTCCGACGAACTCGGCCGTGAAGTGTTGGGCCTCGGCCGCACTGCCGCCGTTGCCGGCGGCCAGGAGCCTCCCGCCCGCGAGCAGGCGCGAGGTGAGCCGGCCCGCCCACCGGTCGAGGGTGGGCCCGTGTCGGGCGACGTCGTCGAGGGCCGCACGCAGTCCCCCGAGGTGCGACTCGAGCCAGCCGCTG
>NZ_KV823618.1:0-1465 GCF_001815995.1 Dietzia sp. HMSC21D01
GGGGCCCGCGAGGCCGGTCGGGTGGCCGGCCGCTCCCCGGGATCGGAGAGGACCCCCGCGAGCGGGTCGGGGCCCTCGGGCGTGCCCTGATGCGTCATGCGGACGCGGTCGAGGTGCGGCCGGTAGATCTCCAGGATCACGACCGCGCACACGGCGAGGACGAGCAGGTCACGCACCAGCACGAGCGGGTGGAAGAGCTCGGGCCCGATCCCCTTGTTGGCCACACCGTGGAAGTACGACATGTGCGCCACCCACAGCAGCGCGTCGAACCCCATCCACGTCAGCAGCAGGCGCACGCGCGGCACGGCGAGCACCGCGAGCGGGACCAGCCACAGCGAATACTGCGGGCTCCACACCTTGTTGGTGAGCAGGAAGAACGCCACGATGAGGAACGCCAACTGCGCCACGCGCGGGGTCACGGGCGCGGTCAGACCGATCACCAGCACCGCCAGGCAGGCGAGCGCGAACAACACCAACGAGACGGTGTTCAGCGTCGCGGGGGCCTCCCCGGCGGCGCGACCCGCGTCGAAGCCCTGCCAGCCGGTGAGCGTCTGGATGACGACGTAGATGCTCTCGGGGTTGGCGGGCCGATCGGAGTTGAGTCGGAAGAACTCCCGCCACCCGTCAGGGAACAGGACCATGATCGGCAGGTTGACGGCCAACCACGCCACGACGGCGGCGGCCGCGGCCCTCCCGAGCTCGACGAACCGCCTGCGGCGGATCGCCACCACCAGCAGCGCGCCGAACAGGAACAGCGGGTACAGCTTGGCCGCCACGCCCAGCCCCAGCACGACGCCGGCCCAGACCGGGCGGCGGCGGGCCCACAGCAGCAACGCGACGGAGGCGAACATCACCGCCATGAGGTCGTAGTTGGTGAAGGCCTGGAAGATCACGAGCGGGCTGGCCGCCATGAGCAGCGTGTCCCAGGGCCGCCGGCCGGCCGACCGGTAGGTGGCCCACACGGCGACCATCCACATGAACGCCAGCAGGACACAACCCAGCGCGAAGTACGTGACCACCTCGAGCGGCCCGCCGGGGAAGATCTCGTGCAGCGCCTGGGCGGCCTGCGCCGTGACGTACTGGAACATCCCGGACAGCACCGGGTACTCCATGTAGCGGACCTCGCCGCCCTCGGCGATCCACGAGTACTTGTAGGGCAGCGCCCCGGTGTCCAGGCCCTCGGCCGAGTACAGCGGCAGCGGGTCCGCATAGCAGGCCTTGTAGTACTGCCGACCGTCCCAGTTGAGGCCGGGCTGCGACCCGTCGGTGGGATGGGTGGTCTCCAGGCAGGCGGCCTTGGAGAAGAAGCCGAACGCCAGGAAGATCACGGCGAACAGCATGATCACGCGCAGCGGCGTCCAGAAGCGCTGGCGGCCGACCACGGCGTGCCGGCCGAGGGGGCCGCCCCACGCGGCGAGCGCGCCCGCACCGGCTCCGTCGCCGGGTCGGACCCGCTCGTGCGGCT
>NZ_KV823619.1:0-3845 GCF_001815995.1 Dietzia sp. HMSC21D01
TACGCGGCCCGACGGCCAGAGCGCCACTGAAGCCAGACACGGCCGGTAGCTCCGCCTCAGTGGCGGCGCCAGCTGCCGACCACTCAAAAAGAGCTAATGGACAGTTTGAGTATTCGAAGTGGGCGTACTGCCGGGGCGCTTTCAGTCATCATTCAATAGGGAATCAGGAAGGTCCGCCGGACACTGGTTGAGCGCTGCCGACACCCCATAGAAGTGCCTCCGGCCGCGGCCTGGTCGGTTGAATAGGGCGATCGACGGAATAGCGAAGTCTAGTGGACTACACAGGCGATCACCACGCCCACAATGGCTACGGGGAGGTAGAAGGCGCCGACCGACCAGGAGAGCCAAACGCTCGGCCCGGGCAGCATCCGATTAACCCAGCGAGGCATGACCGGTGGCCAGTCTCCTGTCTCCTTTGTTGGAATATTTGAAGGTAGGTCGTCGGGCTGGAGCGAGAAGGTCTCGATGTTGTAGCGCCCGGAGGCAACGGCCTTGTAAAGGCTCCGGAAGCGTTTCTCCTGACGCAGGTAGTTGGCGTCAAGATAGGCGAAGAGCAGAGTCGCGCCGAGGCCGAGCAGAGCAACGGAATCGGCTCTCTGGGTCAGGGCGTACCCGTAGGCGGCAGTGACCACGGGCAAGAGCCACGCTTTGGCGTTGGAGGACGCGGCAGACATGCGTGTGACCACGGACTGAATGAAGTCGAGGTGTTTGCGACGGTCCTCGGGATCGTGCTGAGTTGGCGTCGAGAAATCAGTCATTCTCATGCATCTCTCGACACGCTTGGCGAACGCGATCTTGCATTTGGTCCTTAGCCTGCTCGGTGTAGTCGGTCTCCTCCGGCCAGATTGGTCCCATCGCATCGCTGGCCCAGCGGGGGACAAGATGAACGTGTAGGTGGAAGACAGTCTGTGTCGCCACCTCGCCGTTGGACTGGATGATGTTCAGCCCCTCGGGCTCGACGGCCCCGCGAACGGCAGCCGCGAGGCGAACGGTGGCCCGGGCAAGATGCGCCGACGTCTCCTCGGGCAGGGACCAGATGTCCGGGACATGCCCTCGTGGCACGACCATGGTGTGTCCAAGGACGGCAGGCTCGGTCGGGAAGAAGGCCACGACGTGCTCGTCGCGGTAGACCTCGCGAGCATCGGGATCGTCCCGCTGGACGATCTCGCAGAATGGGCAATCAGGATCGCTTGTATGCATTCTGAACCAGCCCGGGAAGGGAAGCCTTGATGTTCGCATACACCGCTTGGCTATCCCTGCCGATCGGGTTGTATGGCTGGATGTAGTCCGCGATAGTTCCGCCGTTTTTCAGAGAGACCTTGGCGAACCCGCAGATTGACCGTCTCGAGGACAGATGGTCCGGCGGAGACCTGTTGCTTCAGATCTGCGCGGATGACCCACTCACGGTGGCTCACGCCGCCCGCGTCCTGGCCTCCGGTGTCCGTGGTGTCGCCACCCAGCGGTGGGTCCAGCGCGGATTCCGGCGGGCAGTTGGCACCGATCCGTCCGGCCGGACGCAGCGGAATCTGTTTGGCCAGCTTGACGGCACCGTCAACCCCGCCCCCGCCGAATCCGACTTCGAGGCGCTGCTGTTTTCAGACGGCGCGGAACAGCAATGGATGCGTGGGGGGGACGTCGCTGGTGCTGCGCCGCATCCGGATGACGATGAACTCGTGGGAGGAGATCGACCGAAACAGCCGCGAGCTTTCGGTGGGACGAAAACTGGACACGGGTGCTCCGCTCACTGGCACAGACGAGCACGACCCCGCAGACTTCACGGCGATGAACGAGGTCGGTTTGCCCGTCATTCCCGCCGAATCGCATATCGCCCGTGCGCATTCGCGCAACCGAAGCGAGACAATCCTACGTCGACCGTACAACTACGACGACACCCCGCAGCCAGGTGAGATCAGCAACTCCGGACTGCTGTTCGCCGCCTACCAAGCCGATCCGGTACGGCAGTATCTCCCGATCCAGCAACGACTCGCCGAGCAGGACATGCTTAACACCTGGACTGTGCCGATCGGATCAGCTGTCTTCGCCATTCCGCCCGGATGCCAGGAGGGTGGCTATATCGGCCAAGGAGTGATGGAGGGATAACCGTCCGAGGTACTGGCCAATGGCATCGACAGTCGGTTGACAGCCCGAGGCGGCGCACCGCACACGAGGGCGCCAGCTCCTCAGAACAGTTCAGAGCTAGCTCTGAACGGCAAGCGAATTGGTGGAGTACGGGTCGACGCCCTTCTGTCGGAGCCACTCCAGGGGATCCGCTCGATCTCGTCCCTCATTTGTCCAGACCTCGAAGTGCAGGTGAGGCCCGGTGGAAAAACCGCGATTTCCCATTAGGGCGATTGTTTGCCCTGCTTGTACGCGCTGGCCCGTGGACACTAGGACTTCCTCCATGTGTCCATAAACGGTCATCGTGCCCTCATCCGACATGATGCGCACCCAGTTGCCGAATCCTTGCGCTGGCCCGGCATCGATGACCATGCCCTCGCTGGCCGCCAAGATGGGAGTGCCGATGGCGTTGGCGATATCGGCACCGCCGTGGAGTGCCCCCCAGCGCTGGCCGAATCCGGAGGTCAGCGAACCGCTCGTCGGCATCGCTGCCTTCGGACGACGCGCGGTCTCCTCAGTGACCTGTCGGTACGTATCGATGGCCGTGCCGGTCATCAGCGAAGTGACCATGGAGGCGGCACCTTCGTCCGCGGCGTCCTCCCGTGGGGTGATGGGCTCAGGACTGCCAGGAAGTGGCACGGGCGCCTCTGCTTGGTCAGACGCAGTGGGAGGCACCTCGGGCGCGCTCGGACTGATCGTCGATTGGTGAGCGATCAGGTCGATGTGTTCACCGGAGGCGTCTTCATGCGGGGTGGCCAGAGCGCTGCCCGACGAGGTGACCGCCCCTGCAGCAACCGCGACCACGATGACCCGATCGCGGACGGCGGTTGCCTGGGAGGGGCGGCGATGTTCCCCGCGATGCCGAACCGTACCGTCGAGCCCCCAATGGTCGACTGTGAGCGAGTCTCCGTTGCGGCGAGCGCGCCTTCTCTTCACTGCCGCCGTGTCCCCTCTGTCGCTGCGCCGTGATGCTTTCGTGATCTTACCCGTGCGAAGGTAGTCGAGTCGATTCGGCCACTGCAAACCTCGGGGCAAGATGGCTCCCCCGTGCGAGGGTCGTTTGGCTGCTGCCCGCGGGCATGCGGGGCAGCCTCAAGGAGCTCGGCTTCAGTTCGAGCTCGGGCCCTGCTGTAGCACCTTCTCGGAGCGCGGTTCGGCACGCTTGTCCGCCGTGGCGCGGTGGGCACGTTCCCGCGTCTGTCCTCTACTGGAATGCCATCTGCGCCCGAGGGCGAGGAGGACAACCAACAGCATCGCCTCGCCCGCGGCCACGGAGATGCCACCTCCGACTTGCTGATCGCGAAGAAGATCAGGGATCCACGGCAGGTTGAGATCGCTGTACCAAGCCTCGGCGAGGATCGTTTGCGAGTTGATCAGCATAAGCCCGAAAAGGATATGAAACGACATCGAACTCAGGAGTATCAGGAATCTGGTGCGAGGGCTCACAGGTGTGGGTGTTTCATCCACGCCGATGATCACCCAGAAGAACAGGTAACCGCTGACCAGGAAGAATCCGTTCATGAACATATGGCCCAGGTGCTCGGAGATTAGCTCCTCGTACATGCCTCCGAGGTAGAAGAGGTAGAAACCAGCTACGAACTGCGCCCCGACGACGGCCGGGTGGGTGAGAAGCCGGGAGATCGGGTTGTTGATGAATTCGAGCAACCATTCGCGCGGACCGGGCGGATCTGCGGGTGCAGCGGCAGGTAGAGCACGGAGGGCGAGGG
>NZ_KV823620.1:0-2383 GCF_001815995.1 Dietzia sp. HMSC21D01
TCGCCGGACGCTCCCGCCGCGCCGTCCTGACCACCGGGGGCGCCGCCCTGGGCGGGTGCACCCTCAGCCCCGCCGGCCTCACCCTGCGCGGGCTGGCCGTCCGCGTCCTGACCGGCCGAGGCGTCCTGCTCGACCTGGGAAGTGCCCTCCTCGGCCGTGGTGGCGGCCTCGTCGTCGTCGCCCCCGAACAGCTGCACCAGACCGATGCCCACGGCGAGCACGACCGCCGACAGCAGCACCATCGCGATCGCGCGGTACGGCGGGCCGCTGGGCTCGTCGGGACCGCCCCCGCCCGGCCCATACGGGTCGTCGGCGTCGTACGGGCCACCGTCCCGGGGGTCGCCGTACTGTGCGTCGTCGTACCGGGGATCGCCGTGGTCGGGGTCGCCGGGCTGCGGGGCGTACTGCGGGTTCTCGGACTGGGAGCTCACGCGCCCGAGTCTAGGTCAGTCGAGGCGCATTCCCAGGTTGCGCGCCGCGCGTGCCTTCTGGCGGCTCGAACGCATGCGGCGCAGCCGCTTGACGAGCAGGGGATCGGCGGCCAGGGCCTCGGGGCGGTCGATGAGGTCGTTGAGGATCTGGAAGTAGCGGGTGCCCGACATGTCGAACTGCTGTCGGATCGCCTCCTCCTTGGAGCCGGCGAACTTCCACCACTGCCGCTCGAACTCGAGCATCTTCTGATCCCGCTCCGACAGGACGGGGTCGGCGGCGGGCAGCGGACCCTCCCGGTCGCCTCCGGTGGTTGCCTCACGCGTCGCGGCAGCCGATCGACCCATGCGCGCACCTCCTCGTGTACCAACGGGCACCGCACCCGACGCCCAGGCCAGCAACCCGGCCAGCAGTCCGGCCAGATCACACCGTTGTGATTCCCCCGTAGTGAACCACACGCCTCCGACACCCCGCCATCGCCGGCGCACTAGAATCGGCGACCATGGCCGTCCGTCCCATCGTCATCCTCGGCGATCCCGCGCTCCACGCGCCCACCGAACCCGTCACCGAGTCCCCCGAGGAGATCGCGGACCTCGTCCGGGACCTCTACGACACCATGGACGCCGCCAACGGGGTGGGCCTGGCCGCCAACCAGATCGGCGTCCGCAAGCGCGTGTTCGTCTACGACTGCCCCGACCTGGACACCGAGGACGGCGAGGGCGTCTCGCGCGAGGAGGTCGAGGCGCGCGGCGGCTGGCTCAACCGGCGCGGCTGCGTGATCAACCCGGTCCTGGAGACGTCCGAGATCCCCGAGACCATGCCGGACCCCGAGGACGACCTCGAGGGCTGCCTGTCCGTCCCGGGCGTCAACTTCCCGCGCGGGCGTGCGTGGTGGGCGCGCGTGACCGGCACCGACGAGCACGGCGAGCCGGTGTCGGTCGAGGGCTACGGCCTGTTCGCCCGCTGCCTGCAGCACGAGGTCGGCCACCTGGACGGCTTCGTCTACACCGACCATCTCATCGGGCGGAACAAGAAGGCCGCCAAGCGCCACATCCGCGACGCGGGCTGGGGTGTGCCGGGCCTGAGCTGGGATCCGGCCACCGACCCGGACCCGTTCGCCGACGAGGAGGACTGGGACGGCGACGACGACGAGGTCGTCACCGACCATGGCTGAGCAGGACCGGGGTCTGTCGGGTCGGTCCCGGTGGAACTCCGGCCGCCGGGTGGCGGTGGGCGAACGCGTGGTCGTGCGTCGCCATCTGGCTCCCGGTGAGGCCTCGCACCTGTACACGGACGTCATCGGTCACGTGGTGGCGCTCGAGCCGGAGCTGATCGTCCGCCGGGAGTCCGGCGAGGAGCTGCGGATCCCCGACGCGGACGTCGCCGTGCTCAAGGTCCTGCCCCCGCGGCCGGTGCGGGCCCGCGACGTCCGGGCGCACGAGTACGCGGGTGCGCTGGCGTGGCCGTGCCCCGAGTACGAGCTGGTCGACGGCTGGTTCTGTCGGGCCGGCGACGACTGGTCGTATCGCGGGAACTCGGCCGTGCCCGTCCTGCCGTGGGCCAGTTGCGAGGACCTCGACGGGGTGCGCGACTGGTACGCCGCCCGCGGCCTGCCGCTGCGGTTGGTCGACGTCGAGCGGCTCGTGAAGGTCGAGCGCATGATGCTCGACGGCGCGCCGGTGGACTCCGCGCGGATCCGCGCCGACCGTGACCTGTTCCTCTGCACTGCGGACAGCGAGGCGCTGCTCGCCGTGGTCGACGCCGCCTTCCCGGCCGACACCCGGCCCGCCGTCACCCTGGCCGACCGCCCCGACGACGACTGGCTGGCCCTCTACCACGCCACCGCCGACCTGGACCCCGAGCGCGTGCGGCCCGCGATGCTCGCCACGGCCGGCATCCTCACCGACGGTCCGGACAGCGGCGATCCCGGCCCCGGCGGCCACGTCGTGTTCGC
>NZ_KV823621.1:0-2075 GCF_001815995.1 Dietzia sp. HMSC21D01
GCCACCCGGCAGGCGGCCCCGGACGTCGCGGAGGGTGCGCGCCGCGTCGGCGATCACCGTGGGCGCGCGGCCGAACGTCATGGGGACGACGACGACAACGCCACCCTCCCCCGCCGGCGTGTGAGCCAGGCCCGTCACCACGTCGGCGAGATCGCGGCCGGGTCGCGCCGCCGGGATGCCGAGGTCAGGCATCCCCTCGGACTCCGGCCCCAGGGCCGCGACGATCCGGGCGGTGGCCGGGTCGGTGTGCGCGTGGCTGTGGCTGTGCGCGTTGCTGTGGCTGTGCGCGTGGCCGGTCACGCGCTCTGCTCCACCGGCCTGATGGGGTCGTGCACCGTCACGAGCTTGGTCCCGTCCGGGAAGGTCGCCTCCACCTGGATCATCGCCAGGCGCTCGATCACGCCGTCCATAACCTGGCCCGCGTCGAGGACCTGCCGGCCGAGGTTCATGCACTCGGCGACCGTGCGGCCGTCGCGGGCGTGCTCGACGATCTCCCACGAGATGAGCGCGGTCGCCTCGGGGACGTTGAGCAGCACCCCGCGGTCGAGCCTGCGGCGCGCGACCTCTGCCGCGGTGAACAGGGTGAGCTTGTCCAGTTCGCGGGGGGGGAGCTTCATGCGTGGTCCTCTCGTTCGCGTCGACCGGTCAGAACGCTAGTGGGGTCGTGTGTCGGCTGTGTTACGCACCGCGGCGGCGTCCTGACCTGCGTTGCCCTGACACCGCCGAGCAGGGCACCGCAGCTCAGACGGGGGCCGGGGGACGGACGCGGGGACGGGCCCGGGGCGAGCTCAGCGAACTTCCGGGTGGCGCCCACAGCGCGTCGACCTGAGCTGCCGTGCGGGGGTCCGCCAGGGCCCCGCAGGTCAGGGCGGCGATTGTTACGACGTGTTACGGCCGCCGCGTATGCCTCGATCGGGGCCGTCGCGGCTGCCACGATGAGCCCATGCCCCAGACTTCTGCCGCCCCGACGGCGAACGACGACCCCGCGCTGCGCGAACTCGATTCCGTGCCCGCGGACGACCTGCTGCCCGTCCTCACCGGGCTCTCCGGCTCGGGAGCCTGGGCGCGGGCGATGGTGAGGGGCCGGCCGTACGGCTCGCGGGACGCGCTGCACGCCGCTGCGCGGCGCGTGCTCGCCGCGCAGAGTGACGCAGAGGTCCTCGCCGCCGTCGATGCGCACCCGCCGATCGGCGCACGCGGGCCGGTGAGCGAGGCGTCGGCCAGAGAACAGAGCGGAGCCTCCGGGGCGGACGCCGACACGAGCCGTCGGCTGGCCGAGGGGCAGCAACGCTACGCCGAGCGGTTCGGGTACGGATTTCTGATCTGTGCGACCGGACTGAGCGCCGAGCAGGTCCTCACCGAGCTCGATCGACGGCTGGCGATGTCCCCGGAACAGGACCTCGCGGCCACCCGCGAGCACCTGGCCCGCATCAACACACTCCGCCTGGACCGCCTCCTCGAGGAGGGCTCCCTCTGATGTCTCTCAGCACCCATGTCCTGGACACCGCCGCCGGCACCCCGGCGGTCGGCCTGCACTACCGACTCAGCGACTCGAGCGGGGCCGACCTGGCCTCCGGGGTCACCGACTCCGACGGCCGCGGCCCCGACCTGGCCGCGGTCGCACTCGCCGCCGGTGTGTACCGCCTGCACTTCGACACCGGCGCGTACCACCGAGCCGCCGGGGTCAGCGGCTTCTACCCCGAGGCCGTGGTGTGTTTCCAGGTGACGGACCCGGCCGCGCACCATCACGTGCCGCTGATCCTGTCGCCGTTCGGCTACAGCACCTACCGCGGCTCCTGACCTGCGGTGCCCTGAACGGGCCCGGCAGGGCACCGCAGGTCAGCGGCGCAGGTCAGCGGCGCAGGTCAACGGCCGATCCCACGCCGCCCGCATTCCCTTCGCAGGTCGCCGGCGAGCTCGCGCTCGTCGGCGGCGACCAGTTCGAAGTCCCGCACCACCACGCGGCCGCCGACCACCACGTGCCGGGGTCGGCGCCCCGGGGCGGCCCACAGCAGGCCCCGGACCGGATCGGCCACGCCGGCGTCGGCGACCCCTGAGACGTCCCACACGACGAG
>NZ_KV823622.1:0-3080 GCF_001815995.1 Dietzia sp. HMSC21D01
ACCCGCCCGTCCGCACCACGCAGGTCACACGTGCGCGCATCCGACGACGCCCCCACCGGCCGCCGCCGACCGCGCCGGGGCGTGCCCTCCGAACGCCGCACCCGGCGCGACCTGGTCACCGCGGCGGTCATCACCGTCGTCATGGCGGTGGCGGCCGGGGGCGTCCTCCTCACCGGGAGCGCCGCCCGCTCCGACTTCTCCGCCGCCGGCGCCGGGCAGCCCGTCTACGGACCCGCCACCGCGCCACCCACGTCACTCCGGGCACTGTGGTCGCAGCCGTCGGCGGATCCGGGCGCGCCGCTGACCACCAAGGGCAACCTCGTCACCGTCACCGACGACGGCACGCTCGTCGGCCGGGACGCCGGCTCGGGCGAGCAGACGTGGTCCTACTCCCACGCCGGGCCGCTCTGCGCGGCGACGTTCTACGCCGACATCCTCGCCGCCGCCTTCGACGGCGCGGCCGGGTGCAGCGACGTCACCGCGCTCGACCCGACCACCCAGCAGTACAGCAGCACCCGCCAGAGCGCCTTCCCCGACACCATGCAGCTCACGTCCACCTGGCGGCACGCCCTCGCGTCCAGCCCCGCACGGCTCGAGATCTGGCGCGACGACCTCGTCCGCACGGTCGAGTACGGGGCCGTCGAGGCGCCCCAGGAGGCGGACATGCAACCGCGCACCGGCTGCACCCTCGGGACCGCCGACCTCACCGACGAGCGCTTCGCCGTGGCCGAACGCTGCCCCGGCGACGACTCGGCTCGGCTGACCCTGTCCGAGACGGTGCCCGAGGACAGCCGCAAGCCCGAGGAGATCGCCTCCGACACCACGGGCGCCGACGGGCTGTGGATCATCGACGTCAGCGACGACGGTGTCCTCGCCCTGACGGATCGGGGCGGCGCCTGGGCGGTCGAGTGGTTCACCGCCCCCCGCGACTACGCCCCGGTCCTGCCGCTGCCCGCCGAGCCCGCCGCCAAGCCCGACCCGCGGACCGTGGCCGGCGACGACACGCAGGCGCGCTGGTTCGACGGCACCGCCACACACGCCTTCTCCGCCGTCACCGGCGCGCACTCCTGGACAGCCCCGGCGACCACCGGGCCCGGCCTGACCGGCGGCTGGTCCCCCGACCCCGACGTCGCCACCTCCCGCGACTGGGTCCTGGTGCCCGACGCCGGTGGCTTCCGCGTCCTCGAGCGCGACACGGGGGCCGGGAACCGACAGGTGCCCATCACGCCCGGTGAGGGCGCGGGCGAGGAGCCCTCCGGGGGCGGCCCCACTAGCGGGGGCGGGCCTTCTGTCGGCGGCGGGAAGGGCGTGACCGGCCTGTCCCAGATCGGCGACATCCTCTACGAACGCCGGGACGGCGCGGTCCACGCCTACAAGATGCTGGCCTGACGCCGGGCGGGTCGCGCCGGGAGGGTCAGACGGCGTACCACTCGACAGCCTCGCGCCGGAAGAGCGACACCAGCGCCGTCGCGCACACCAGCGCCAGGACGATGCCGGCGAGGTACTGACCCGATCCCACCCCGACGTACCAGGCGACGAACAGCAGCAGGAGCTCGGCGATCACGACGAGCCCGCGGCCCCATCGCCGGCCGCGGAGCAACCCGACCCCCGCGGCCAACAACCCGCCGCCGAGGATCGCGAACCACACCGCGGTCCCGTAGCCGCTGATGACGACGGTCTCCTCGCGGTGCCCGCCCAACGCCCGGACGAACAGCATCACGGCCACGCCGACACCGATCAGTCCCTGGGCCGAGGAGATCCACCCGGCGAGGCGGACCGGCGCGGGGATCGCCGCGCGGGGATCGGCGGGAACACCACGGTCATCTGGTCGTCTCACGTTCACCTCT
Organism: Dietzia sp. HMSC21D01; assembly: GCF_001815995.1. Lineage (NCBI taxonomy): Bacteria > Bacillati > Actinomycetota > Actinomycetes > Mycobacteriales > Dietziaceae > Dietzia > Dietzia sp. HMSC21D01. Next base: position 1,848 of record NZ_KV823622.1, read on the forward strand.
CCAGACTAAGCGGGCCTCGCCACGCCACCGAAACCACCAGTCGGACCGTGGTCCAGTTAGGCCATTACCGCCTCTGGTGTGCGGTTTTCCGACGATTTGACAAGCCGCGTGACGTTTACCACATAGACGCTCAAACGTATTGACTTGTCATGAAATCGTGGGACGATCATTTGTAACAGCGCAGACACACCGTGTTTGCCTCGCCTTAACCGGGAGCCCCTCCGACAGGAGCGAGCCCGCGGAAAGGGTACAGATCCCCCACCACCCGCCGGGTGCCATCGATCACGCACGTCCGCCAGTGAACTCTACATGTCCACGGGTCGGCGGCGGCTGTTCGTGCTGCCCGGCGCACCCGATCACGGTCTCACATCAAAGGAGTTCCCATGGACTGGCGCCACAAGGCCATCTGCCGCGACGAGGATCCCGAGCTGTTCTTCCCCGTCGGCAATTCCGGACCCGCCCTCGCGCAGATCGCCGAGGCGAAGATCGTCTGCAACCGCTGCCCCGTCACCGCCGAGTGCCTGTCCTGGGCCCTCGAGTCCGGCCAGGACGCCGGCGTCTGGGGCGGCATGAGCGAGGACGAGCGTCGCGCCCTCAAGCGTCGCCGCGCCCGCACCCGCACCGCCGTCTGACACGGACCACATACGCCGAAGGCCGGCCCCCTCCCCCACGGGGACGGGCCGGCCTTCGGCGTGAGAGCATCCGCCCCGTCAGTCGATGACCGCGATGAGGTCACCCGCCTGGATGACGTCCCCCGGCTTCACCGCGACCTCGGTCACGCTGCCGGAGGTCTCACACAGCACCGGGATCTCCATCTTCATCGACTCGAGGAGCACGATCGTGTCGCCCTCGGCGACCTCGGTACCGACCGCCGCGACGACCTCCATGACGTTCGCGACCATCTCGGCACGGACCTGTTCAGCCATACGGATTGTTCCTCTACTTCCTCGAAGGCGGCCCCCGGACACCTCCAATGCAACCACACGGGCCCGCGCATGGAAGACTTGTACACCGACGAAAGGAGGCGACCATGGGCAAGCGTGGCCGCAAGAGGCGGGATCGCCGCAAGAAGAACGCTAACCACGGCAAGCGTCCGAACAGCTGAGTTCAGGAACGCACGAACGACGAAGGGGCGGGCACCGAACAGGTGCCCGCCCCTTCGTCTGTGTCCGGCGCGGCCGTGACGTCGACCGCCCGGCCGGTCTAGGAGACTGCTGAACAAGCTGCGATCCT
>NZ_KV823623.1:0-5585 GCF_001815995.1 Dietzia sp. HMSC21D01
GCACCCGGCGGTGGCCGCGGTGGTGGCGGACACGTGGGACGGCCTCCCACTCGCGGACGGCTGCGTCGACCTCGTGCAGGTGGTCTTCGCACCCCGCAATCCGTCGGAGTTCGCGCGTGTGCTGCGCCCGGGCGGGACGCTGGTCGTCGCGGTGCCCGGGGAGGGGCACCTCGAGCCGCTGCGGTCGGCCGGGGGACTGCTCGAGCCGGCGCCGGACAAGGCCGCGAGACTCGACTCCGAACTGGCGGCAGCCTTCGAGCCGGGCCCGGTCCGCGTCGTCGACCAGCGCACCGAGGTGCCCGCGGCGGTCGCCGTCGACCTCGCGCTCATGGGGCCCAGCGGGGTGCACCTCGACCGGTCACGGCTGGAGGCCGCCCTCGGCGCCGACGACCGGCCGGTCCGGCTGCACGTCGAGGTGCGCTCCTACCGCGTGCCGCTGGGCGACCGCCGCTACTGACGATCCGGGCGTGCGGGCGTGCGGGCGCACCGGGCGGCCGCCGTCGGCACGGCGCTACAGCAGCGAGGAGTACATCCGGTGGGTCTGCTCGGCGATCGCCTGCCACGAGAACCGGGACACGGCCCGCTCCTTGCCGGCCCGGCCCATCCGCGCCGCCCGCTCGGGATCCGCGATCAGCTCGTTGACCGCCTCCGCGAGCCCCCGCTCGAACGCCCCGGTCGCCGACTCGTCGTAGTGGACGAGGACGCCCGTCTCGCCGTCGACGACGACCTCCGGTATCCCACCGACGTCGGAGGCCACCACGGCGGTGTCACACGCCATGGCCTCGAGGTTGACGATGCCCAGCGGCTCGTACACCGACGGGCACGCGAACACCCTCGCGGCGGACAGGATCTCGATGACCTCCTCGCGCGGCAGCATGTCGCGCAGCCAGAAGACCCCGTCCCGTGCCGCCCTGAGCTCGGCGACCAGTGACTCCATCTCGGCCGCGATCTCCGGGGTGTCCGGCGCGCCCGCGCACAACACCAACTGGGCGTCCGGGTGGAAGTCGCGGGCGGCCCGCACGAGATGCGGCACGCCCTTCTGCCGGGTGATCCGCCCGACGAACGCCACGATCGGACGGTCCGGGTCGACCCCGTGGCGCCGCAGTACCGAGTCCTCCCCGGAGAACGTCTCGACCGGCGCCCACACCGCGGTGTCGATGCCGTTGAGGATCACGTGGATGCGGCCCGGCTCGACCTCGGGGTAGACACGCAGGATCTCGTCCTTCATCCGGGCGCTCACCGCGACCACGGCGTCGGCGTTCGCGAACGCGTTGCGCTCCGACCACGACGAGACCCGGTAGCCGCCTCCCAGTTGCTCGGCCTTCCACGGCCGGCTCGGTTCGAGCGAGTGCGCCGACACCACGTGGGGGACGCCGTAGAGCTGACCGGCCAGATGCCCTGCGAGCCCCGTGTACCAGGTGTGGGAGTGGACGATGTCCGCCCCCTCGGCCGCGACGGACATCCGCAGGCCGGCGGACAGGGTCTGGATCGCGGGATTGGCGTCGGGCCCCAGCTCCGGGTCGGGGCGGAACGCGCGGGCGGTGTCGCGGTCCGCGCCCATGCACAGCACGTCCACGTCGCACAGCGGCCGCAGGTTGGCCACCAGTTCGGTCACGTGTACCCCGGCCCCGCCGTAGACCTCCGGCGGGTACTCCCTCGTCATCATCGCTACTCGCACACCGGCCAAGGTAGTCGCTCGGGCCCCCGCCCGAGGCGTGCCCGGTGAACGCCGCCCGTCGCCGGGGTGACGACCGGGCGCGCGACGGGGGTCAAAGCGCCCGTTGCCCCGTGGCGGGTCGCGCGGAGTCGATACGGTGGGGTCGTGAGGAACCAGCCGCATGTCCTAGCAATCGTCCTCGCCGGCGGCGAGGGCAAGCGACTCTTCCCGCTCACGGCGGACCGCGCGAAACCCGCCGTGCCGTTCGGCGGGTCCTACCGGCTCATCGACTTCGTGCTGAGCAACCTCGTCAACGCCGGGTTCATGCGCATCTGCGTCCTCACCCAATACAAGTCGCACTCCCTGGACCGCCACATCGCGCAGGTGTGGCACATGCGGGGCATGGGCGGCGAGTACGTGGCCCCCGTGCCGGCCCAGCAGCGGCTCGGGCCCCGCTGGTACACGGGTTCGGCCGACGCGATCCTGCAGTCGCTCAACCTCGTCCACGACGAGAAGCCCGACCACATCGTCGTCTTCGGCGCCGACCACGTGTACCGCATGGACCCGCGCCAGATGCTCGACCACCACATCACCACCGGCGCCGCGGTGACGGTCGCCGGGATCCGTGTCCCCCGCGACGAGGCGTTCGCCTTCGGCTGCATCGACGCCGGCGAGGACGACATCATCCGCGGCTGGGTGGAGAAGCCCTCCGACCCGCCCGGCACCCCCGACGACCCGGACGCGACCTTCGCGTCGATGGGTAACTACATCTTCACCACGGACGCGCTCATCGAGACCCTGAGGGCGGACGCCGAGAAGCCCGACTCCTCCCACGACATGGGCGGCGACATCATCCCCGCCCTGGTGGAGCAGGAGCGCGCCTACGTCTACGACTTCGCCCGCAACGACGTGCCCGGCGAGACCGAGCGCGACCGCGGCTACTGGCGCGACGTCGGCACCATCGACGCGTTCTACGACGCCCATATGGACCTCGTCTCGGTCCACCCGGTGTTCAACCTCTACAACGACCGGTGGCCCATCCGCACCCAGCAGGACAACCTGCCGCCCGCGAAGTTCGTCAACGGCGGGATGTCGCAGGAGTCGATGGTCGGGGCGGGCACGATCATCTCCGCGGCCACCGTGCGCAACTCGGTCGTGTCCAACAACGTGGTCGTCGAGGACGGCGCCGTGGTCGAGGGCAGCGTCCTCATGCCGGGGGTGCGCATCGGCCGCGGCGCGGTCGTGCGCAAGGCGATCGTCGACAAGAACTGCCACATCGGCGACGGGGACCTCATCGGCGTCGACCACGAACGCGACCGGAAGCGGTTCCCCATCAGCGCGGGCGGGGTCGTCAGCGTCGCCAAGAACACCGTCACGTCCCTGCCGGGCTGATCGCCGGGCGCGCCGGGCGGCGTGACGGGTCAGAGCGTGACGGGTCAGAGCGTGACGACGGTGAGCCCGGCGCCCACCGGCAGGAGCGTCACGTGGGCGTGCTCCGGGAGGTCCGTGTCCTCCGGCAGGGGCGCGTGCTCGCCGATGAGCACGAGCGCCCCGCCGGAGCGCAGCAGCTGGTGCGACCGCGAGATCAGGCGCGTCACCGAGTGGGCGGGGACGTCCGCGACCACCAGGTCGTATGCGCCGTCGGCGAGCTTGTCCGCGACCTCCAGCGGGCGGGCCGCGATGTAGCGCGCCGCCGAGGAGGGATGACCCGCCCCGCGGACCGCGGCCCGCGCGGCGTCGAGGTGGTGCGGATCCTCGGTGATGCACGTGACCACGGCCCCGGACCCCTGTCCCGCCGCCGCGAGGATCGCGAGTGCGGGGACACCCGGCGCCGGCGTGATGCACACCGCGGCGCGGGTGCCGTTCAGCCGGGCGATCATCCGGATGGCCTCCGCGGTCGGGGCGTCCGGTGAGGGCGCACCCAGTTCGTCGGCCTCGGCGCGGGCCGGGGCGTAGAGGGAGTCGTCGACGAGGGCCGCGCTCCGGTGCGCCAGCCCGTCGGCTCCGGAGCGGTCGGTGGCGGGGAGATCAGAGGAATCGGACACCCGAGCAGCGTATCGCCGCGGACCGGCGCAGCGGCGACCAACGCGCGGTGACCGGATCGGTACAAAACTCTCAGTGCGATCTCAGTACGCGTATACCGTGAGGACAGACCGGTAGGGGACAGTGGTCAGACGTCGCGCCACGAGGGCGCGAACCACCACCGCGCGGGGACACGCCCCGCGCCGGAAGGCGGCGGCAGCGCATGTACTCACGAACCGTGCACGGGACGACGATCGCCCCGGTGGCCCCCGACGAGTCGGCAGGCACCGCACGATTCGACTCGACCGGCGACGCGGCGGACATGCCCACCTGGTCCCAACTGGTCGCCCAGCACGGTGACCGGGTCTACCGCCTCGCGTTCCGACTCTGCGGCAACGCCCATGACGCGGAGGACATCACGCAGGAGGCGTTCATCCGCGTCTTCCGGTCCCTCGACCGCTACAAGCCCGGGACCTTCGAGGGGTGGATGCACCGGATCGTCACCAACCTCTTCCTCGACATGGCCCGGCGACGCTCGCGCATTCGCTTCGAGACCCTGCCCGAGGACGCCGAACGCGTCCCCGGGCGCGAGCGGAGCCCGGAGCAGGTCCTGGCCGACGAGACGTTCGACCCGGTGCTGCAGGCGGCGCTCGACAACCTGACCCCGGAGTTCCGGGCGGCCGTCGTCCTCAGCGACATCGAGGACCTCAGCTACGAGGAGGTCGGCCGCATCCTCGGGGTGAAGATGGGTACCGTCCGCAGCCGTATCCACCGCGGCCGCGCCGCCCTGCGCGCCGAGCTCGAGGCCGCCGGGGTCACCGGAGCGCACCAGCGGTCCAGCTGAGCCGCCGCGTCCGACGGCGGGAACAGCGGAGCCGTTTCGGACGTTGACCCATCGAGATCGGGCGGGACACCGCCCCGCAGGCCGACGGTCGGGAGGGCGTGGCGTGGATCGACATCGTCACGGGCGCGGCTCCGCGCCCGAGTTCAGGTTGTCGCAGACGTCCGCGCGGGAAGTGGTCGGCCGGACCGGGCCGCCGCGGACGCGGGAGCACTTCCTGTCCACCGACCACCTCTCCATCGAGGCCGCGGCAGCGTACGTCGACGGCCGGCTGCCCGAGGCCGGCCAGTCCCGCGCGGACGCGCACCTCGCCCGCTGCGCCAACTGCCGCCGCGAGGTCGAGGGGCAGCGCGAGGCGCGCCACGCGCTGCGGGGCTCGGGACCCATCCACATGCCCCGCGAGCTACTCGAGCGACTACGCAACCTGGACGATCTGACCGTGGCCGCTCACGGGCCAGCCGACGACCGGGACGGGACGCCCGCCCCCGCGGAGGCGTCCGCGACCGCGTGGGCGAGGCTGCTTCGCCGGCTGCGGCGACGCGGCCGTTAGGGTGGGCCGGGTGGAGGACCAGAGTGGCGTGCGCGGGGCGACGGGGCGCGACGAGGAGCCGGACCGCCCCCTGCGCGAGCCGGCACCCATCCACCGACCGGCCGTCGATCCGGACGTCGTCGCCCTGTTCTCCCGCCCCGAGGGCGTCTCCGGTGGATTCGACCCCACCTCCGCCACCGGCGCCGTGGGCAGCGCCGACCCGGGCGTCGTCCGTGACGCCGATCCCGCACTGGCGCAGGCGTTCGGCCCCGGCCCGGAGAGCCCCCGGGGTATCGAACGTCATCCGGAGTGGCAGGACGAGGCCGCCGCGCCCCCGGCGCGCACACCCGACCCCTGGCGTGACCCGCAGGCCCCGGTCGGTCTCGGCGCTCCCGCCGTGGCGGCCACTCCCGAGCCGCGCCCCGTCGACCTGTCCGGTGCGGACGAGGCCCCACCGGCCCGGCTCTCGCTCTCCGAGGCGCTGTTCGAGCGCCGACTGAGCAGGCGGGGGCTGGCCGGGGCGATCGCGGCCGTCG
>NZ_KV823624.1:0-1602 GCF_001815995.1 Dietzia sp. HMSC21D01
CGCCTGCCGCCGCACCCACCGCGGTGCCGGCCCCCGCGCCGCTGCCCAGCCCGCAGCAGCTGCAGCAGCAGGCGGAGAAGGCGGTGCAGGACTTCGCCGGGCAGGTCGACGCTGCCGCCAGGTCGCTGTTCGCTCCCTTCGCGCCGCCCACCCCGCCCGCGCAGCCGCAGGTCTGACACCGCGAGGGGGTACTCGTGGCGGGACTTTGAGACACTGGGGGAGTGACGTCTGCGAGTGATGCCTTCCCGACCCCGTCCGGCATGTCCGGGACCGCCCGATCGGCCGAGCTCTTCGCCGAGGCCCGCGAGCTGATCCCCGGGGGAGTGAACTCCCCGGTGCGCGCCTTCAACTCCGTCGGCGGAACCCCGCGCTTCATCCGTGAAGCGCGGGGTTCTCGCATGACGGACGTCGACGGCAACACCTACATCGACCTCGTCTGCTCGTGGGGCCCCATGATCCACGGGCACGCCCACCCCGAGATCGTCGACGCCGTCCGCGACGCCGCGACCCGCGGCCTCAGCTTCGGCACCCCCACCGAGGGCGAGGTCGACCTGGCGCGCGAGATCATCTCCCGCACCTCCGTCGAAGAGGTGCGACTCGTCAACTCCGGCACCGAGGCCACCATGAGCGCCGTGCGCCTGGCCCGCGGGTTCACCGGCCGCTCCAAGGTCATCAAGTTCTCCGGCTGCTACCACGGCCACGTCGACGCCCTCCTCGCCGACGCGGGTTCCGGACTGGCCACCTTCGCCCTGCCGGACTCGCCCGGCGTGACCGGCGCGACCGCACACGACACGATCGTGCTGCCGTACAACGACATCGAGGCCGTGCGCGTGGCGTTCGCCAACCACGGGGACGAGATCGCCTGTGTGATCACCGAGGCCGCCGCCGGCAACATGGGCACCGTCCCGCCGCTGCCCGGGTTCAACGAGGAGCTGCGCGCCCTGTGCTCGGACAACGGCGCGCTCCTGGTGATGGACGAGGTCATGACCGGCTTCCGCGCCGGCGACCGCGGCTGGTGGGGCATCGACGGCGTCGCCGGCGACCTCACCACCTTCGGCAAGGTCATGTCCGGCGGACTGCCCGCCGCCGCGTTCGGCGGCCGCGCCGACGTCATGGCCGCCCTCGCGCCGGCCGGACCCGTCTACCAGGCGGGCACCCTGTCCGGAAACCCCGTCGCCGTGGCCGCGGGCCTCGCCTCTCTCCGTCTGGCAGACCACGCCTGCTACTACACCCTGCAGACCAACGCCGACCGGCTCGAGGCCCTCGTCGGCAACGCGCTGCACGGCGCCGGCGTCACCCACACCATCCAGCGGGCGGGCACGATGCTCAGCGTGTTCTTCACCGAGGAGCAGGTCACCGACTACGCCGGCGCCAAGGCCGCCGAGACCTTCCGGTACGCGCCCTTCTTCAACACCCTGCTGGACCGGGGCATCTACGCCCCGCCGAGCGCCTTCGAGACCTGGTTCGTCTCCACGGCCCTCACCGACGACGACTTCCAGCACATCGCCGACGCCCTGCCCGTCGCCGCCGAGGCGGCCGCCGCCGCGACCGCCCCCGGAGACGGCCGATGAGCCGCAGCGGCCGCGGGCTCCGGGGACGTCT
>NZ_KV823625.1:0-11026 GCF_001815995.1 Dietzia sp. HMSC21D01
CCGCAGATTCCCATGAATCACCCGGGCTAGCTGCGCTCGAAGGGCAGCGTTCTCGGCTTGCAGCGCCCGCAGGGTGGACGAGTTGTGCGCCTGCCACGTCCCCGCGGCGACCGACCAGCGGCGCACCGAGTCGCGGCTGATGCCGAACTCGCGGGCGACGACCTCGGCGGCGGCTGAGGTCGAGGGGAATTGGGGCTCGAGCTCTGCCAGCCGCGCGACCACCTGGTTGCGGAAATCGGCGTCGTACGCAGTTGAGCTCATGCCGGCACCGCCTGTCCGGAGGGCACGCCATCGAGCAGTTCGCGGAAGCGCACGTTCGTGTCGTGGATGTTGGTTTTCCGCTCGGTCGCGGTCAGCAGAACCTGCACCGGGATCCCGGCGGTGCCGTCCTTGGAGGACTTGAGCATGAACTTGCCTCGCCCCAGGGGTGGCTTCTTACGCTCGCGGGTTTCGGTTCGCTCGATCGGCGCGCCCTTGGACCAGGCGGTGATCATCGCTGTTTCAGCGTCGGTGAACTGGAGGACGCCCTTGAGCCGCTCCAGCTCGCCGGCGGGAAGACCGCCGCAGATGACCATGCCGGCTCGCTCGATGAAGCCCATCGCGGTCTTGACGTCGACCTCATTGGGCAGCGTCTCCAGGTCTCGGCCCGTGTGGGTGATCATCAACAGGCCGGTGCCGTCCGTGCGGTTCAGGCGCGTGAGCTCGTCGACGCGCTGCACCATCCCCGCCCCGGCGCCCAGGGTCGCCCACATCTCGTCGAGAATCGCCAGGAAGTAGCGCTGCGGCGCCAGACCGCAGTCGGCCAGCACGTGCGCGGCCTCCATCGCTCCATAGGCATCGGACCAGCAGGCCAGGAGCACGCCCGCCTTGAGCGACTGGTCTCCTCGAGCGATCGCCGAGACGTCGATGCAGATCGCCGGGGCGTCGAGGTCGATCTTGGTGGTGGTGTGCTCGGCGAATACCTGGCCCATGACGCCGTCGGTCAGCGACTCCAGCGTCTGGACGAGGGTTCGGACCGTGCGCCTGTACTCCGTTTCGTCGGCGACGAACAGCGCTCGCCGCAGGTCGGCGTTTCCGGATCGGATGTAGTCGATCAGGTCTCGCAGTAGCGGCGGTGAGGCGAAGGAGAACTTGCCGCCCTGGCGCATCTCCCGCAACGAGGTGGAGATGACCAGACCCTCGAAGTCGGCCAGCGGCCGACCGCGGATCAGCTCGGCCAGCGCCACGACCATCGTGACCTGCCGCGAGTGCACCGACTCCTCGGTTTCGGTGATGGCCTCGGCAAGGCGCGTGCTGTCCTCGCCCCGGTCGCGGAGCTCGTCCAGATGGGCTTGCATCACCGGGATCGCCTCGCCCAAAGCGCCGGCGGCCAGTGGGTTCAGGTGCCCGTGCCCATGTCCGAGACGGATCACCTGCCCGCGCTTTCCGGCTGGGGTGACCATCGCATCGGTCACCGCCACGTACTCGCCTTTGATGTCCCCGGCCACGATCGGCACATGGCCCTGGGCGACCGCGCCGATGAACTGCTTGCGGATGATCGTGGACTTGCCCAGCCCGGGCAAGGAGAGCACGAACGCCGACGGGTTGCCGATGATGCCGGCGCGGAACCACGACAACACGTCGCCGGAGACGTCCTGGCCGGTCTGTGCGTGAACCCCCAGAGGGACGCCGACCGCCGGGGCGGTCGCCCCGACCACCCACGGGTTGAAACCACAGCCGTAGTTGGTGGAGGTCTGGGTGGCGGCCGGGGCAGAGACCACTGCCATCCGCCCCGAGAACGCGCCCTTGAAGCCGCGGCCGTCGAGGGAGGCGTAGCGATTGGTGAACCGGGGCTTTCCGTAGCGGAGCTGCGGTGCCTGGCGGGCGGTGCGCGCCTGCTCGGCCCGCTCGGGGTGCTCGTCGCACCACCGCTTGTACGCACGGCCGGTTCGTGTGTGCGGCCAGGGAGGGAGCTGATCGCCGGCGGTGATACGGGCGTGCAGCTCTTCCAACTCTGCCGGCCCGACGGGGGTCTTGGTGCGCCTGGCCATCACTCCGCCTTCGCAAACGAGGAAATCGTGGACTTCTGATCGAGCAGCACGCCCAGACCCAGCGCGGCGGCGAACGCCGCATCCTGCTGGCCGTTGGTGGCGTGCAGCCGAAGCTGAGACCGGTTGCCGAGCTGGCCGATGATCGCCGAGCCCTGGTCGAGCAGTTCAGGGTTGCGCAGGGTGAGCGTCACCAGCAGCGAGTACTCGCCGAGCTGGCCGCCTCGGGCCAGCGCTTGCCGTGCGGCCTCGGTGCGCTCCAGGCGCAGGCCGGCAGAGGCCTTGCCGATCGAGCGGGTCTTGTTCGCAGCGTTGACCGCGTCGGTGTGCTCCTTCTCGACCTGCCTCACCCCGTCCCCGGCGGCGATCGGGCGGTAGATCAGCGTCACGCGCTTGCGGGGAATGTCTGACTTCGGCTCCAACAGGGGCCGCAGGACGTGGTCCGGGAACGCGGCGGCCGGCGGGGCGGCCATCTCGAACGAGCGGGACACCCAGTCTTCGTGGCGGTAGTGATTCCACTTCGCCACGGCCTCGGCCGGGCCGGCGTCGTCCCAGTCCACTCCGAGCGGCTCGCCAGACAGGCGAGCGCTGTTGATGGTCTCCTCCAGGTCGGGGCGGTAGCAACGCAGCGCCAGCCCGATCGCGTCCTCCGGGTTCATCGGTGTGGCAGACACTCCCGCGTACTCGAGCCGCTGGTACAGCCCGGGCAGCCGGAAACCCAGATCGGTGGCCATCGCCTCGGGGTCCTTGCGCTGCATCGCGGTGGCAGCCTTGAAGGTGACCGCGATCCACGACCGCGTGACGAGCTTGCCGCGAGCGAACTCCACCGCCGACTCCGCCTGGATGCGGCGGGCGATCTCCGGGGTGGACTCGCTGACCGAGTCCTTCACCGCGGCGATGAGATCCTGCCCGGTCGTCGGGTACGACTCGACGGTCACCGTGGCCGCCACGACGTCGTCGTTGAGCGACAGCTCGGCGAGCCAGGCGCCCCACTCGGCGGTCATGTCGTTGCGGTCGGCCACCGTCAGCGGCTCCTGGCCACGTGAGGCCGCGTCCAACAGGACGGTGTACTGGTTGAGCGCGCGGTCTCGGATGAGCGCGAAATCGTTGCCGGCCACGTCGCGGCCGACGTGCAGCTCGGTCTTGGCCAGGGCACCGGGCAGCCGGTATCGGCCGCCAGGTACCCGCGAGTTAGGCCCGGACCGGTACACCGTGGAACCAGCGGCCTGTGCCCGCCAGAATTGCCAACGCATTTGAGCCACCTCGTAGAGAGTTCGATTACCGATACGCAGTACTGCCGGGGCCAGGTACGCCACCGCCAGCACCGCAATGAGCGCTCCCGCGCCTAGTCCGCCCTGCATCAGCACCAACATCGCCACGATGAAGGCGATCCCGGCGATGATCGTGGCCCGCAGCGGCAGGCCAAACATGCCGGTGCGCTGCGACTTCTCACCCAGCGTGTACAGCCGTAAGTCCGTTGCCTCACCTGATGCAGACACCAGTGATCTCCTTGCCGTCAGCGGTAGTGGTGGGGTGTCGGGTGAGCTGCCAGCGCACCGTCGATCATCTGCTCGGTCGTCTGTGTCGCTCGAGCCGTTGTCTGAGCTGCCGTCGCCACCGCGCCCACGCCGGCGGCAGCGAAGCCCGCTACGGTGCCGGCGCCGCGGGCCGCACTCGCCACTGCCCCGCCGACACGGCCCGACGAGCTGGGGCCCGTGCCCGAGGAGCTCTTGCCTCCACCTGATGCGCCGCCCCCCGAAGGTGCCGACGGACTCGGACCCGAAGAGCCGGCCGCCGGCGGTGACGACGAGCCTCCCGAGGAGTGCGGGCCGAGATAGGCCGCGCCGTTCGCGGCACTCTGGCCTCCCGAGCCGGACGACGACGTTCCACCGCCAAGGCTCTGCTGGACGTTGCCCAACGCAGCGCCGGCGGCGCCGGCGACAGCGCCCGTAGCTCCGGCAGCGGCGGCGCCGATGCCTGCGGCGCTGCCACCGGACACCGAGGCAGACACCGCCGGAGCGACGACGCGCATCAGCGCGGGCAGCACGAGGCCGGCGGCGGCCAGCAGCAGCATCGAGGAGACCGCCTCCATCATCGACGGCTGTTCTGTTCCCGAGCTGAGCCAGAACGCCACCAGGTACAGCAGGGTCGCCACCGGCTTGAACAGCAGCGCCGCGACGACGAACCCGATCATCGACTTGAAGGCCTGCTTGCCGGTGCTCAGCGCGAACGACGCTGCCGCCAGCGGCAGCAGACCCACCACCACCACCAGAAGGCCCTCGCGGATCACTAGCGCCACCATCTGCGCCAGAGCGCCCAGCAGCGCGAACACCACCATGATCAACACCGCGGCCGGCCCGAGTCCGGTCTCCTCGTCGATGAGCGCGACCGCGTTGATCTTGGCCTCTGGATCCCCGCCCAGACCGTCGGTGAGCCACTGAACCGAGACCAGGTCGGTGGCCATGTGCAGCGACATGATCACCGCCGGCAGCGCGGCCCCGGCGAGGATGAAGTTGAAGACGAGCTGTCCGACGTCCTCGAACCCATCACCCAATCCGCGGTTCCGGGCGACCGCCATCCGTGCCCCCGCGATGATCAGCGACACCACGAACAGCAGTACCTGCGCCCACAGCGTCAGGTTGAACACTCCTGCCACCGACGACCGGAAATCTGGTGCAGTGGAGGGGGATTCAACGTCCGCCACCGACTGCTCGAGGTCCTCGTTCGAGAAGGGTGACTCCTTAATCCACATCGTCATGATCAGCGACAACGCCTGAGCATTTCCCTCCAGGAGGGACTTGACGAAGTCTCCGATCGGATCGCCCCAGAACGCCGAGGCGGCGGTTGAAGCAGCAGCCTCCAAAGCGTCGCCTGGGTGGCGTACCGCGCTGATTGCGTTACACGTGCCGCTGGCCACGGTGTTTCCGAGCTGATTCAGGGCACCGTCAAGGAAATTGCTGGCTTCATGGTCACGAGCGCCGCCGTCCTCGCCGGTGAACGGGTCCGTGTCGATGAATTCACGGCACTCGTGATAGAGCTCTTGAAAGCTGTTCTGCGACTCAGGTAGATCCTGCGCTGTTGCAGGGCCGCCGAAGGCAACGATCGCTGTGAAGGACGCGACTAAAATGGCCACGCATCGGCGGATCTTTAATGCAATGTCGGTCGGACGATGGCGTGTCATAGCCACCTCACCCACGAGTCATCGAGAGCTTCAACGTTGTAGGCATCTGTCTTGACGATCACCCAGTGATCCCCGCGCCACGCCATCGAGACTCGAGTGACTGAATGCCGGTCGGCGCCCTGCGCCTCTTCGGGAACAGCTCCTAGTGCTTCCTTCAGCGGAACATCAGCGGTTTCGACAGTGCAGAAGTTGTCGTCGCAGGCGCGAACTTTGAACCACGAGGGCGCCAAATACCCCGTGGACATGTAGTCCCGCATCTTCGACTCGTCCTTGGCTTCGATCTCGTTGATCATCGTCGGGGACAGCTGCGCGAAGGCGTCCGGGAAGTAGTACTTGAGGAAGGCCGTGTACTCCGGTCCTGCCGCGATCACCCGCGCTCGATGTGTCATCGCGAGCAGGCCAGCGCCCTGGGGCGAGCGTGCAAACCCTGTGAGGACGCCGTCCTCGATTCCGGTAGGTCCGTCACTTGTCGAGACGCCGATCGTTACGCCTCGGGCCACTCGCTGCAGTTCTAAGCCCGCCGGAGGGCCTACCGGCTCAGTTCCCGCAGGAAAGTCGCCCGGCGATTCCGTTTGCGCCAATGGCTTGCCGGGGACCTGGCCGACATCGAGTACCCGCCTGCCCATTGCGTCGGGTACTAACTCGCCGGTCTGATCGGGTGGTGAGCTTTGCAGAGACGCTGCCGGCGGCGGTTCGGGGGCAGCTGTCGCAGTCGTGTCTTCCGAAGGGTTTCTGGTGAGCGAGGCGACGACAATGACGAGGGTGATGATGGCCGCCGCTAGGAGAGCCGCGGCAATGGTCCAGGGGCGCTTGTTCACTTTGCTTCTGCCTCCCAGGTGGTGAAGCCCTCGAGCGTCTGAATCTCGGAGGCGTCGATGTCGTCTTCCTGTGTGGGAAGCACGAGCTTCCAGTCCGCTCCTGTCCACGCCAACTGCACCGGGTAGGCCGTCAGCAGGGGCTCCTGTTCTCCCGGCGCAGGCGGTGTCGATGTAGCCAGCAAGACAATCGCCTTCTCAGGCGAGTAGTCGGTGACCTTGAACCCAGTGAAGGTGGCGGCCACCGACGGATCGACGGCGCCCGACACGCTCATCAGCACGCGGGCTTGCTCCCACTGGTCCCGGCCGGGGCCGGGAGCGGTGACCGTGCGCACCACTTCGGGCCACGTGGAGTCGGGCGCCGTGGCAAGGGCTGCTTGCCCGTTCGCCGCCGCCAGAGCCGCGCCTTGCGGGGTATGGCTGTACCCCTGGGGCGGAGACGTTCGCGCCGGCCCGTCGGCGCGGGAGGTCGGCACCTTGAGTCCGGCTACGTTCCGCCACATCAGATCCGCCGGGGCAGAAGCGGTGTCCACAACTGGCGGCTGCTCGGTCTGCTCATCATTTGAGCAGGCGGTGTTCGCCGTCAGCAGCAGCGCCACCGCCGCAGCGGTGAGAACGCGTCGCATCTTGGACAACAGGGACTCCTTCTAGATGAATACGTCGGCGAAGTGGCCAGCAGTGGCGACGACCAGGCAACCGAGGACGACCTTGATGGCGATGGCCTGGATCGAGGGGCCGTACTGGTCGATCAGTCGGTTGTCGACCGTCAGGAGAGCCCCGATCGCCATAACGCCGGCGACCACGACGGCGGTGGCTCCCCACTTGACCCAGCCGACCGCCTGGGTGAACCGGGTCATCGCCTCGGGTGGCGGGGCGACAGGGCTGGTCGGAGGTAGTACTACCGCCGGGTCCTGCGCCAGCACGGTCACCACGTCGGTGAGCACGGCGGTTAGGAGACCAGGGCGTTGACGATGGGGCCGGCCAGCATGATCGTCAAGCAACCGCCGATGATTCCAATAACTCGACCTTGGACCTCGTCACCCCGCCCCGCTGCCCGCGCCATGACGAAATATGCCCCCGTGAACATCACGCCCAAGATCCCGACGGCGATGCAGCCCCACATCGCGTACGACAGTGCGGTGTCGACCTTGTCGCCAGCCCCGGGGATCTCCATCGGGGACAGGTTCTCGCCGACGGCGATAATGTGCTCGGCCACCGGGGCGGCGGCGTGAATCGTCTCGACAATCATGGCGTTCTCTCCTTGGGGTGAGGTGATGCGGTTGAGATGGGGTTAGGGCTTGCCAGGGCGGTTGCGCCACTGCTCGCCCGCGGCGGCGAAGACCTCCGCGGCAGCGGTGGCGACCGATTCTGGGACCGCGTCAGTGGGCGCTAGCGGCCGGGCGAATCGCTTAGCCGGTGGCGGGGTGTAGTCCGGGGTCCACTGCGCCAGCTCGGTCGGCTCCGAGGTCAGCAGCTCGGGAACCCAGTCGATGTGCCAGCTCGCCCCGGCAGCGGCGGCGACGAGCTCGCGGCGGCGGGACAGTGTCAGGTCCGGTTTGCCGGGGGCTGCGGCGACGGTGACCAGACCCAGCAGCGAGCAGCCACCGACCTCTCCTGCCTGGTGCTGAAGGCACAGCCGGTGCGCTGCATTGAGGCCGACCGTGTGCATTCGTGCGACGACGACGACGAACGGCGCTTTCTCGGCGGACGGCCAGCCTCGCTGACTGTCTGCGGCCGGCGCCCACATGGATTCCAAGGTCGACACCCCGGCCCCTCCGTGGGCGCCGAGCAACCAGATCACCGGGGTCCGGCTGTCGGCGGGGCGAGGAACGGGTGTGTCCCACACCGGTGCGCGATCTCCTTCGGCTGGCACCGCCAGCCACCCGGGAACAGCCTTAGATGTCGGGTGCGGGAGTTTGTGGGCGCTGGTCATGCTCGCCTCCTTCGTCTTGTCCCTTGCGGGCGTCACGCGGTCACCGAGGCCAGGGCCTCGGAGAGTCCGGCGATGTCGGCGGTCTGCGACGTCGCCGGGAGCTTGGACAGCTGGTCGTCCCCGGCTCCCGACCGGATAAGGGACATGCGGTCGGCATCCGTGGAGTGGCTGATCTCGCTGACCGGCTCCATCCCCCGGGCAACGGCGAGGTCGTTGGCCGCGGCCAGCGCCCACTGCTGGGTGATCGCCGCCGGGGACTGCCCTGATGCCGTAAACGGGGTGCGGTCGTACATGCCGTGGGCGTCGATCGCGTTCCAGGTCTGGGTCTGGGTCGCCAGGTCGACCAGGCCCGTCGTATCCGACACCGTGTGCTCGATCTCGCCGATCACCCGCTGCAGACCGGAGTCCACGGTTGCGGGAGTGATGACCTCAGACGCCGCAACCGCGAGCTGGCCCACCAGCACCGCTGCCGCCGCTGCCGGGCTCGCTGCGCCGGCCACCGCGATCTGCGCGATGTTCTCCGGCGTCAGGGTCTTCTTCGCCACGGTGATCGACGCTCCGAGCGCCATCCCGGCCAGCTTGGTCCCGGCTTCCACCAGCAGTGCGGTTGGGTCGGTCGGGTTCTTCACCTGGGTCGGATCGGAGTAGCGCGCCATCCGCGACAGCGTGGTGTTGCCTCGGCTGGCCGGGGCGATGGTGAAACCACTTCCGTCGGAGTACTCCACGTCTTCGGCGATGGTCTCTGCGGCCGTGAACAGCACCGACTGCCCCGCCACGGTGGCGACGTTGACCAGCGCACGGATCGGGTCTCCCCCGGTCTCGCTCTGTCCGGCGATGTTGGCTACGACCTGGAACAGATCGGAGTCGGGCGGGGTGTCGCACGCCAGGTCCCCGGGGACACAGAACGAGGCGACTCGATCGGCCACCGCACCAAAATCCGGGGCGGACGTGTTCGGGGAGATGCCGCGCCCCTCCGGCCGAGGGGCACCTTCACCCACGCTGATCGCTGACACCGCGGCGCCTTCCGTGCCCGGCACCGCCCCCGGAGTCGTCCGGGACGAGCCCTCCTGGAAGATCGGGGCGCCCTGAGCACGGGTGGGATCGCTCATCAGTGCCGCACCGGCGAACTGCTCGGGAGTGACCGGCCCGGCGCCGGCGCCGATTTCTCGAGCCAGCGCCGAGGCGACCTGGGCGCCCTGGCTGTAGCCGGAGACGAAGATCTTGGTCTCCGGGCATCGCTCGACCGTCTCGGCGATGAGCTTTCGCCCGTTCTCTATGCCGACGGTGACGCTCTCGGCATAACTCGACTGATCCTCTGAGGGGACGAAGCCTCCGAAGGATGCCGGGTACGGCACGTAGGTGCGGCTCATACGCGCCTGGCCATCGGCGTTAGCCGCTCTGACGGTGGGACTCACCACGCGAGCCATCCATCCCGTGTCCGCGTCGGTCTTGGAGTTTTTCGTTGACTCCGTCGTGCCGTTGACCGCCACGAGCTGCACCAGCGGGCACTCATCGCCCTCGGGCAACGCCACCTCCGAGGTCCCTCGAGACGAGGTCGGGACCGTAGCGGTTGAGGTCAAAGGTCGAGCCGTGGTGGCGGAGGGGGTAGCGCTAGCCGTGGTTTGCGCCTGGACCCCTCCCGCTTGGGCCACCACTGCCAACGATGACGCCGTGATGACAGCGCCGATCCTTGCCACGTTCCCCGGCTTCATTCGCTCGCTCCTTCAGAGTTCTCTTCGATCGAGACGATCCGGACCTCCCCGTTTTCACGGGTGGTCGTCACGCGCTGGTAGTAGGTCGTTGCGCTGCCGTCAGGAGCGGTCTCGGTCAGCTCGACCACGGCGTCGTTGCCGTCGCGCTCGATATGCAGGCAGTGCGTTGTCCCGCGGGCCACTGAGTCGATGCCCTCCTGAAGGGCATCGAGATTGGTGATCGGTGAATCCTTCGCCAGCAGTGGCTTGATGGCGTCGGCGTCTCTGGCGACGTAGTAGGCGTGCTGGAAGGCCAGGACTACGCCGGCGGCGGACTCTCGGTCGCCTTTGCCGTTGCCCGTCACTGTGGTGGCCGACTCGGAGGACTCGCACTCCGATTCGGCCACCACTTCGTCGCCGCCCTGTGGTGCGGTGGTCGCGGTCGTGGGGACCGTCAACGTCGGGGAGGCCGACGTCTCGGAGCCAGATAGGAGCGACGACAGCATCCAGGCGCCGCCCCCGATCGCTAGCAGTACCGCCGCGACTGTGCCGCCGAACAGGAGCTTGGTTCGCCTCCGGCCGCTATCTCGCGCTGGCGGGGTTTCGACAGCCGCGGGAGCGGTCTCGGCCTGGTCGAACCACTCGTCGTCGGGCTCCGGGCCTCCGGCCACGGCTTCTAGGTGGCGGGGTTCGTTGCGGTCGTCAGCAGAATTTGACGACTCTGAGAACCACTCGGGCAGATCGTCGTCGCGGCTCATTTCCACTCCCCTCGATCGGTGCGGCGATCAGTGCGCGGGGTCAGTTGAAGTGGACCGGGGGGACGCCCGGGATGTTCAGGTTGTTGATCGACCCGGCGACGTGGTCCTTGGCCTGGTTGATGGAGTCGTTGATCCCGTTCTGGACGCCGAGTGCGGCGTGCGGGTTTGAGTTGAGTGCGGCCCCGCCGGCGCCGAGCGAGGCGGCTCCACCGGCGGCGCTTCCGGTGCCAGCCAGGCCGGCGATCGCGGTTCCAGCGGTGGCGACCGGGCCGGCAGCAGTCGCCGCGGTAATGACAGGGGCGGCGATCGGGCCAAGGGTCGCTAGCGCGGCGATGATCGCGCCGGAGATGGCAGAAGCGGCGGTGAGCATGGTTGTTCCTCTTTCTCTACGGGTGGGACCGGCGACCGGGCGGCCGTCAGCCGATGTGAAGCTGCTTCGGAAGGATCGGGGCCTGCGGCACGACGGGCGCGCGGCCACCCAGGTCGATCGTGATCCCCTGCGGCGCGGGTGCCGGGGCA
This sequence comes from Dietzia sp. HMSC21D01, assembly GCF_001815995.1. Lineage (NCBI taxonomy): Bacteria > Bacillati > Actinomycetota > Actinomycetes > Mycobacteriales > Dietziaceae > Dietzia > Dietzia sp. HMSC21D01. The sequence goes on from NZ_KV823625.1 coordinate 10,925, forward strand.
GGAGCCGGAGCGGCTGCCGGGGCAGGAGCGGGCGCCGGAGCGGGTGCAGGAGCGGGAGCCTGTCGAACCGGAGCCTGCTGCACTGGGTACGACGGGGCCTGC
>NZ_KV823626.1:0-3793 GCF_001815995.1 Dietzia sp. HMSC21D01
CGCCGCCGGTTCCCGCGCCCGCGGCGTCGTCGGCGGACGCGTCCCGGCCGCCGTCCCCGGTCGGGTCGAGCATGTCCGTGACCCTGATCTCGGTCACGCGCCCCAGCGGCAGCGCCGTCTCGATCGCCGAGCCGATGTCGTCGGTGTGGACGTGGACCGCCCACCTGGCGTTGACGTCCGAGCCGCCGTCGCCGACCACCACCACGCTGTCGCCGAGCATCCGGAGTGCCGACCGCAGCTCGTCGGCGCGCGCTTCGTCGGAGTGGGTCAGCGAGTACATCACCTCGTAGCGCGTGCCGCGCCCGACGCCCTCGGGGTCGCAGGTCCCACCGGCTGCCGCGCCGCCGGGCCGGCCGTCTCCACCGGATGCCGCGACCGCGGCCGCCGCGGCGGCGGACTCGGACGGCGTGAAGTACTCCGGCCGCTCGGGCGTCTGTCCCGTGAGCACCTCGACCATCGCGTCGAGCAGGACGAGCAGGCCCCGGCCGCCGGCGTCGACCACCCCGGCACGGCGAAGCGCCGGCAGCTGCGCGGTGGTGCGGTCCAGGGCCTCCGCACCGGCGTCCGCCGCCGCGCGGGCCACCTCGACCAGCGAGTGGGCCGAGGAGCGACCCGCCGCCGAGGCGGCCTCGCGCAGGACCGTCACGATGGTCCCCTCCACGGGGTCGCTCAACGCGTGGTCGACGAGCGTGACCGCCGTGCGCAGGGCCCGGCGGTAGGTCGAGGCGTCGACGACGGTGAAGGTCGCCGCCTCACCGACCGCACGGAGCACCTGGGACAGGATCACCCCGGAGTTGCCGCGCGCCCCGTGGACCGCGCCGTGGCCGAGCGCGACCGCGATCTCGCGGGCGCCCGCCGTGCCGCCGCCCTCGGCGATCCACGCGTCCTCACCCTCCGCACGGTCCACGGCCGCGCGCATCGTGTAGAGCAGGTTTGTCCCGGTGTCCGAATCGGGCACCGGGAAGACGTTGAGGGCGTTGATCTCCTCGCGATGGAGGGCGAGCATCTCGACCGACCGCCGCGCCCACGTGAGCAGTCCGTGCGCGTCGAGGGTCGACGGACGGTCCTCGACATGTGTCGACTCCTGCGTCATCACCCCTCCTCACCACACGACCACCCCTGTGGTGCAACTCCCGGCCGGCGCGGCCAAGCCTAGTACCCTCACCACTCGACAGCCGTCCGACTAGCCGAGACGGCCGATACGACCCGGGAGCAGCACGATGACCTTCGACCTCGCCGACACCCCGCTCGTCACCCTCTCCGAGGGCGTACTCACGCTCCCGATCTCGCTGGAGGGCAAGGGCAACTCGCTGGACTCCGACGCGGTCGACCAGGCGTCGGTCGCGCTGCGCGCCCTGCTCGCGGGTGATATCGAGGCCGGCGCGGTCCTCCTGGTGGGCCTGGGGGCGAACTTCTGCGCGGGCGGCAACGTCCCGGGCTTCGCCGCGGCCCCCGACCGCGCGGAGCACGTGCGTGAGCTCGCCGACCGTCTCCACGCGGTCGTCCGTCAGCTCGACGAGCTCCCCGTGCCGATCGTCGCCGCCGTCGCGGGGTGGGCGGCCGGCGCCGGAGCCTCGCTGGTCCTGGCCGCGGACTTCTCGGTCGGTGGCCCCGGCACCCGACTGCTGGCGGCCTACCCGGGAATCGGCCTGTCCCCTGACGGCGGGATGTCATGGCGCCTGCCCCGCGCGATCGGCCAGGGGGCGGCGCGGGCGTTCATCGTCGGCAACGAGCCGATGGACGGGGCGCGGGCGTACCAGCTGGGCCTGCTCACGACGTTCGTCGAGGGCGACGTCCGCGAGGCCGCGCGCGAGCTGGCCGTGCGCCTGGCCGCCGGGCCCCGCGAGTCCCACGCGGCCGCCAAGGCCCTGCTCCGTGCCTCGGAGTCCGCGACGCTCGCCGAGCAGCTCGACGCCGAGCGGGATTCCATCGCCCGCCTGGCGGTCTCCCCCGACGGGGTGGAGGGCGTGGACGCCTTCGTCGCCAAGCGCACACCGGAGTTCGGCGGGCGCTGACGCGGCAGGGCGGGCCGGCCGGCCGGCCCGCCGAAAACGGTCTGCCTCTACGCCTGTCTGGGCTCGTCGGGGAGACTCCAGTCGACCGGCTCCACGCCGAGTCGACGGAGCTCCTCGTTCGCGCGGCTGAACGGCCTGGAGCCGAAGAAGCCCCGCGACGCCGACAGCGGTGAGGGGTGCGCAGAGGCGATGACCGGGGTGTCGCCGAGCATCGGCGTCAGTGACTGCGCGTCACGCCCCCACAGGATCGCCACCATGGGTCGCTCGCGCTCGACGAGCGCCTCGATCGCCCGCTGGGTGATCTCCTCCCAGCCCTTACGGCGGTGGGAGGCGGGCTCGCCCGGGGCCACGGTGAGCACCCGGTTGAGGAGCAGCACCCCCGCCCGGGTCCACGCGCCGAGGTCACCGTGTGCGGGGGCCGGCAGCCCGAGATCGTCGGTGTACTCGCGGTAGATGTTGACCAGACTGCGTGGCAGCGGGCGCACGTCCGCCTCGACCGCGAAGCTCAGTCCGATCGGATGGCCGGGCGTGGGGTAGGGATCCTGGCCCACGATGAGGACGCGGACGTCGTCGAACGGCTGGGTGAACGCCCTCAGGACGTGGTCGGCGGCCGGCAGGAAGCCCCGGCCGGCGGCGTTCTCGGCGCGGAGGAAGTCGCCCATCCGGTGGATCCGCTCCTCGACCGGGGCCAGGGCCTCCGCCCAGCCGGGGTCGAGGAGGTCGGCGAGCGGCGCGGGGGCGCGTCGTGTGCTCACCGGTCAGTCGAGGCGTCGCAGGTCGGCGCGGTAGCGCATGGCGTTGTCGTGGTACATCTGCGTGTTGCCCTCGAGCATCGCGGGGTCGACCTCGTGGCCCTCCCGGATCTTCGCGGGCATGCCCATCGCCATGCGGCGGTCGGGCAGCTCGAACCGCGGGGGCACCAGGCATCCCGCGGCGACGACGGCGCCCGAGCCGATGACGGCGCCGTTGAGAACGATCGACCCGGACGAGATCAGCGTGCGGTCGCCGATGGTCGCGCCCTCGATGTGGGCGTTGTGCCCGACCACGCAGTGCTCGCCGATGATCGTCGCGTCGGTCGCCGTGCAGTGCACGATGGTGCCGTCCTGGATGTTGGACATGGCGCCGACCTCGATGCGCCCGTAGTCCCCGCGGAGCACGGCGGTGGGCCACACGGAGACGCCGGGCCCGAGGGTCACCCGCCCGATGACCACCGCGTCGGGGTGGACCCATGCGTCGGGGGCGATGTCGGGTTCGAGGTCTCCGAGTGCGTAGACGGCCATGCGTCCACCCTAGTTCGCGCCCCGCGCAGAGTCCCAGCCCCCGGGGACCCGCGGCTCGCCGTCGAGGGTGACGCGCCCCGGCTCACCGGCCCGGACGGTGCCGATCACTGTGAACCCGGCCGGCGGGGTGACCCCGGGCGGGAAGGTGCCGAGCAGGCCGTGGTCCTCGCCGCCGTCGAGCACCCAGTCGGTGACCTGCGCGTCGGGGTCGGCCGCACCGAGCGTCCCGGCGGCCTCGTACAGGAGGGGGTCGACGGGGAGCGCGTCCATGGTGAGATCGGCGGCTACGTCGGACGCGCGCGCCAGGCCCGACAGGTCACGCAGCAGGCCGTCGCTGACGTCGGTGAGGGACCGGGCGCCGGCGAGGCGCGCCGCGGTCCCGAGCCCGACCGGGGGCACCGGGACGCGGTGCGACTGCTGTAGAGGTCCGTGAGGATGTCCGGCGAGGAGGAGGGCGAGGCCGGCCGCCGAGCGCCCGGGGGTCCCGGTGAGTGCGAC